>NZ_JBSGBN010000006.1:0-136325 GCF_053601275.1 Streptomyces sp. NPDC004752
GCATCAGCCCGGAACTCAGGCGAGTACTTCGACGTCCCCAACGGGAACTCCTGTTCTTCGGATCCTCACGATCCAATGATCAGGGTGTCCCCGATCAAGGGCTAACCCCTGATCTGGTCCCGCCTCACAGGCAGTGAGTGGCGGCTGGCCCCCGGCATCAAGCCACCCACAGCGCCGAAGGACGAGCACGCCGCAACCGACGCCTCAGTAATCTCCGTACTCGAGCTCGCACGACCGGAGCACCCCTTCTACATGCACCTGAAAGACCTCCTGCCGGTCCACGTCAGCAAGGTCCTTGAGCAGCCAGATCACAGCCCGTGATGACGGCTTGCCAACCAACCTGCCGCAACCCTGCCAACTACGCAGCGACACAACCTTTGGACCAGCGAAAACCCCCGCCCCTATTTGCCAACAAGGCTGCGTCGTCACCAGGGGTTGTGTGACGTCGACCGATAGTTGGCCCTTCCGATCGGTTGTTGGCCCCGCTGCGACTTGGGCCCGGTGTCTTCCGATCGAGTAGCGGGATCCTGGCCGGCGTCGTCCTCAATTTCTGCTTGAGGACGACGCGCAGCCGGTTTTCAGATAACCAGGACCCGGCGCCCGCGTGTGTGACCGGCTTGGCTGTCGATGTGCGCCGCCGCGGCCTCGGCGAGCGTGTACGACTTCTCGACCGGGATGTGGAGCTTTCCCCGCGAGATGAGGCCGACGGCTTCGGCGAGCGCTTCCGGCATGCTCCCGGCCACGCCAGAGAATCGGACACCGAACTCCGGCGCACCGAGATCGGCGATGGAGACCACCTTCTGCGGGTCCCCGGTCAGTTCGACGAGCTCGCGGATCACGCCCGAGCCGGCCAGGTCGAGGGCTGTGTCGACATGGCCGAGCTGCCGCACCCGCTCGACCCAGCCCTCGCCGTATGTCGTGGCGAGGGCGCCCAGGCTGCGCAGATAGTCCTGGTTCGCTGCCCCAGCGGTCCCGATCGCCGTGATGCCGCGGTCGCGGGCAATCTGCAGCACCGCCGATCCGACTCCCCCGGACGCGCCGCTGACCAGCAGCGTCTGCCCGGACCGCACACCGACCTCGCGGATGATGCGCAGCGCGGTCTCCACCACGGAGGGGTAGCCGGCCGCCTCTTCGAACGTCAGGCCCTCGGGCATACGGGCCCAGGCCGACAGCACGGCGAACTCGGCATACGTGCTCGCGCCTTCGCCGAAGACGCGGTCGCCGACCTCGACCCCTTCGACGCCTTCACCGACCTCGTCCACCACCCCGGCGGCGTCCAGCCCGACTCCGGCGGGCAACTCGATCGGATGGGCCCCCAGGACCTGGCCTTCACGGAGCCTCCAGTCGACGGGGTTCACGCCTGCCGCCCGTACGGCGATGCGTATCTGGCCGGGGCCCGCGTGGGGATCCTCGGCATCTATGAGTTGCAGAACGTCCGGACCGCCGAACTCGGCGAAGCTCACCTTCTTCATCCGGCGACCGTAACACTAACGGTTAGGATTTTGAATCCGTTATGGATTTGTACCTGATAGCGTGAGAGCATGACCGTGCCGACCGGACGTCGTGAGCGCAAGAAGGCCGCGACCCGCCAGAAGATCGCTGACGCCGCCCTGCGGCTCTTCCTGGAGCGCGGGTACGACGCGGTGGGCATCCGTGACGTGGCCGCCGAGGCCGACGTGGCCGTCACCACGCTCTTCTCCCACTTCGCCTCGAAAGAGGCCCTGGTATTCGAGCAGGACGAAGACTTCGAGCAGCGCCTCACGCGGGCGGTCACCGACCGGGCGCCGCACGAGCCGCTCATCCCCGCGCTGCGCCGCGAGATCCAGGCCTTGGTGCGGCACTGTACGGCGGACAGCGCCGCCCCAATCTGGCGCATGATCGACGCATCACCCGCCCTGCGGGAGTACGAAGAGTCGATGCGGCTGCGCCACGCGGAGTCGCTGGCAACGGCCATCGCTGCCGATCCCGACCTGTCAGGGACCCCAACGGCCTCCCGGGCGATCGCGAGGTTCGTGATCGATGCCTATTCGCTGGCCCGTGAGGCGACCGATCCGCAGGCTGCGGTGGGCGAGATCTTTCAGATGATCGAGGCGGCCTGGGCCGTCACCTGTCCCTCCGGAAACTCCACCGGCACGGCCAGACCGTAGTCAGGACTCGACCCTGCCCCGCGCCGTTTCGCCGAACCCCAGCCACAGAGCAGATCAGCGGGCGAGCCGGCCTTGACCGTTCTGACCGGTAACCGTGGCCGCATAGCCTTACCGGCGGTCGGGCTGCGACCGGCCCCCATGAGCAGGACCAGCCGATGCGCTTCGGGGCCACCTGTCGTCCGCCATCGGGGCCAACAACCCTTCTTCGCAAGCTGCTGACCACCGGCTACTGAACGTTGCGAGACCATCTATCGATCGTCGTCACAGGGTTGACGGCGCAGGTCAGCGGGGTTTGGGTGGAGGGCCACGTCCAGAGCAAGAGGGCTGGCCATGGAACTGCTCAGGTTCTCCGACCGACTGCCGCAGTGTTCACGCTGCCGGGGCGATCTCATCATGAGCGCTGTGGCGCCGCAGGACGACGAACACGGGCGACCCATCCATCTGGAGCTGTTCCCGGCCTGCGACACCGGCGACGTCGACCGCCCGGCGGCCGGCCTTCTCGTCCGGTGGTTCGCGAACGACGGCGGTCATGACGCGAGCCGCGTGCAGGAGGGTGCCCACCTGCTGATGGAGTGGACGAAGGAGTGCATGGCCGCGCACGGCTGGTACTGGCAGCAGACGCCGCCCGACCAGGCCTGAGCCGCCGGTCGGCGGCGCGGCCGCCGGATCGAACTACTGTTGGGCCGTGGCGTACGACTTTCCCGACTTCTCTCGGGGAGTGAGGCTGTCGTAGTGGTGTGCACCTCGGTTTGTGCAGCTCAGCCACTCGTGGTCGAACTCTGGCTAGTGCAACAGCTGTGGTGCTATCGCTGGTTGGGGCGTCGCTGATGGCAACTGAGTGATCCGCGACGCTCTGCGCAGGACCCGATGGCCTACGGCCTTGAGGAGCATCGCGGGCATCGGGCAGATGGTCGTCCCGGGCACCCCGCGCCCCCGCGTGACTCCCTGCACATCCTGGACGCGCTGCTGAACCTGGACGGCGGAGTGAAGCCGGAGATGGTGGCGACCGACAACGCCTCGTACTCCGACATGGTGTTCAGGCTGTTCAAGATCTTGGGCTACAGCTTCAGCCCGCGGTTCCGCGACCTGGACGACCAGCGGTTCCGGCGGGCCACGATGCCCGGCGTCGAGGCGGGCACGTACGACACGTTGGAGAACCTGACCCGCAACCGTGTGAACCTGAACAAGGTACTCACGCACTGGCCGGACATGCTGAAGGTCGCCGGTTCCCTGGTCACCAACCAGGTCCGCGCCTACGACTTGACACGCATGTTCGGCCGCGACGGGCGCCCCACCCCGCTGGGACCGGCCTTCGCCGAGTACGGGCGGATCGCCAAGACCGAGCACCTGCTGCGCGTGGTCGACCCCGTCGACGACCTACCGCCGTCAGATGAACCGGCAGCTCACCGTCCAGGAATCCCGCCACAAACTCGCGAGGGACGTGTGTCACGGCAAGCGCGGCACCATACATCAGGCGTACCGGGACGGGATGGAGGAAAGTGGAGTGCCGACGGGTTCGTTCGCAGTTACTGGCAGAAGTTCACTCCTTCGATTGGACATCATCCCGGAGCCGTTGGCCAGCATGAACAGCTCGAATACCCCCCTACTGGCAGAGCGGGAGGGCGGCGAGAGCGCGCGCCGGGTGGCGCGGACTGAGGAAGACGACGATGCCCGTTCCCTCGGGCGAGGGGTGCGTGGCCTGGGTCCAGCCCTGTCGGCGGTAGAAGGCGACGGCGCGCGGCGAGCGGACGGACGTGAGCAGCCAGGAGCGGCCTTCGGGGGCGTCCTGGGTGACCGCTTCCAGTAGTTGGGCGGCCAGGCCCGTGCCGTGGGCGGCCGGGCGGACGGCGAGTTCGTCGATCTCGCAGGCGCCGCACAGCCACTTCACCGTGCGCTCCGGCCCCAGGCCGGCGGCGGCCTGCGGATAGCAGCGGTCGGTGGGGAAGGGGGCCACGGTCGTCCAGGCGGTGGCGAAGCCGATGACATCCGCCCCGGCGAAGGCGAGCGCTGCGGTGAAGCCGGGACGCCGGACGTTGGCCACCAGCCTGCCGACGAACTCGACCGCCTGCTCCTCGTCCTCGTTCCAGGGTGGGGCACAGAAGGCTTCTACGTAGACGGAGTGCAGGGGCTCCGTGTGCTCCAGCAGGTCCTTGCCGTGGAAGACGCGGATGTCCGGTGCCATCAGGCGGCACCTGCCGATGTGCTCGCCGCCGGGCGCAGGACTGCGCATGAGGTGATGCCGAGAGTCATGGGAGAGTCCACACCCGCTCCTTGTAGCCAAACTTTTGTTATTGCGAGTAGTGTGCAATAAGCATCCTCGGATGTGTACCCCGGTGCACGAGAGCTGATCCACTGCTCTGGAGGAGGACCGGAGGCCCGGACACCGATCCGTGCCGCCATCCCGTACCGGATGTGGGGTGCTGTTCCGCCTGACAGCGTCCGTCCCATGGACAGCGCCCCGCATCCACCTTCATCGATGGGGCGTCCCACCCACCCGTGACGTGGAGCCCCGCCATGCACCGTCTGCTGCCTGAGGCAGGACCACAGCGCGTCCTCGCCGTCTCCAACTTCGTCTACACCGTCGGCAGCGGGCTCTATCTGACTGCCGGGGTGCTGTACTTCACCGAGGCCGTCCACCTCCCGGCGAACCGGGTGGGAATCGGGCTCGGCATCGCCGGGAGCGTCGCGCTGGCCCTCGGTGTCGCGGTCGGTCACCTGGCGGACCGGTACGGAGCGCGCGGCGTCTACGCGCTCACCCTGGTCGTCCAGGCGCTGGCCATGGCCGGTTTCGTGCCGATCGAGAGCTTCTGGCCGTTCGTGGTCGTGGTCTGCGCGGCTGCGGGGGCGAAGGCGGCCGGAATCGCCGCCCGTTCCCCGCTCATACGGCACTTCGGAGGCGACCGGCCGCAGGAGTTCCGGGCCTACCTCCGCGCCGTGACCAACGTTGGCATTTCCTTCGGAGCCGTACTGGCCGGCTGAGTCGTCCAGGTGGGGACGCTGACCGCCTACCAGCTGATGGCTGTCGGCAACGCCATCGCCTTCGCCGTCTCCGCGGCGCTCCTCGTCTTCCTTCCGCCGGTCGCCCCCATCCCGGGCAACGGGGGTCCTCGCTGGAGCGCCTTACGAGACGGGCCCTATCTGCTGCTGACCGCTCTCGACGGCGTCATGGCCATCCAGTTCAAGGCGCTCACCGTGGCCATCCCGCTCTGGCTGGTGGGTGCCACCACGGCCCCTCACTGGCTCATCTCGGGCACCATGCTCACCGGCACCGTCATCGTCGTCGCCTTCCAGGTCAGGGCCAGCCGCCATGTCGACTCCCCCGCAGTCGGCGCAAGCGCCTACCGCCGGGCAGGCGTGGCCTTTCTCGTCGCCTGCTCGCTGATCTCGCTGTCGGCGGGCATACCGGCGTGGGCCGCCGCCACGCTGCTCCTGGCCGCCGTGGTGATCCACACCGTCGGCGAACTCTGGCACTCCGCCGCCGGCTTCGAGATCTCCTTCGCCCTCGCCCCGCGGCACGCCACCGGCCAGTACCTGGGCGTCTTCGGCCTGGGTGCCGGACTCGCCGAGGCTCTCGGTCCAGGTCTGCTCATCGCGCTCTGCATCACCTGGGGCCGCCCCGGTTGGTACGCCGTGGGAGCCATGTTCGCCCTGACAGGCCTGGCGGCACCGCCCGCCGTCCGCTGGGCGCAACACCATCAGCACGGTCGGCAGACGCAGTCTGCTCCTCCCGAGAAGTCGTCAACGGTCTGACCAACCCGCAGTAACAGCTCAAGTGCCGTGCCCGTGGCCTAACGGCTTCGAAGTGCGAGCAGCTTGACCTGGCGCCTTTCCGCGCCGCTGGCCGAATGCCGACCGGGGCTTTACCGCATCTATCTTGTAATTGCAACTGACTCGCAGAAACCTGGAAGGCGCGGCTGAAACCAGCCGATCGCCGAGCAGTAAGGCCCTCGTCCCCATGACCACCGCTCCCGGATCCGCTTCCCCCGCCCCGCCGCCACCGGCGCGGGCCGCGGATTCTCGTGGCACCGCATCCGCACGTCGATGACCCGCAAGGAGTGGGCCAGTGTCGGCGGGATGGCCGCCTTCATCCTGGCGCTGCACGTCATCGGCTGGTTCACTCTGGTCGCGGTCGTCGCGCCCGAGCACTACAGCCTGGGCACCAAGACCTTCGGCATCGGTATCGGCATCACCGCGTACACCCTGGGCATGCGGCACGCCTTCGACGCCGACCACATCGCCGCGATCGACAACACCACCCGGAAACTGATGAACGAGGGCCAGCGGCCGCTGTCGGTCGGCTTCTGGTTCTCCCTCGGCCACTCCTCGATCGTCTTCGCGCTCGCATTCCTGCTCTCCCTGGGCGTGAAGGAACTGGCCGGCCCCGTCGAGAACGACGACTCCGAACTGCACAGCGTCACCGGCTGGATCGGCACGACCGTCTCCGGCACCTTCCTCTACGTCATCGCGATCATCAACCTGCTGATCATGGTCGGGATCTGGAAGGTCTTCCGGCAAATGCGTTCCGGCCACTTCGACGAGGCCGCCCTGGAGGAGCAGCTCAACAACCGCGGCTTCATGAACCGTCTCCTGGGCCGCCTGATGAAGTCGATCACCAAGCCCTGGCAGATGTACCCCCTGGGCCTGCTCTTCGGACTCGGCTTCGACACCGCCACCGAGATCGCCCTGCTTGTCCTGGCTGGCTCGGGCGCGGCCTCCGGCCTGCCCTGGTACGCGATCCTGTGCCTGCCGGTCCTCTTCGCAGCAGGCATGTCCCTGCTGGACACCATCGACGGCTCGTTCATGAACTTCGCCTACGGCTGGGCCTTCTCCAAGCCGGTCCGCAAGGTCTACTACAACCTCACCATCACCGGCCTGTCCGTCGCCGTCGCCCTCATCATCGGCACGGTCGAACTGCTGGGCCTGATCGCCGAGAAGGCGGACCTGCACGGCCCGTTCTGGGACTGGGTTTCCAGCCTGGACCTGAACATCATCGGGTACGTCATCGTCGGCCTGTTCTTCGCCACCTGGGCCGTGGCCCTGCTGGTGTGGAAGGTCGGCCGGATCGAGGAGAAGTGGACCGCGGGCCTGGCCCAGCCCGCGACGGCAGAGCAGGCCGCCGAGTAGGGCAGCCTGTGGCGGCGTCCCGCCAGGGCAGCCCCCATGCTCTCTGCCGGTCAGGTATTGCAGCTAGTGCCCCGCCCGTAGATGAGTAGCGCCCCCTCGGAGTCGGGCCGCAGACCCGTCAGCTCCCCGATCTTGCCCACCACCTCGGACAAGTGCTGGTTCGCGAGGCCCGCGACGCTGCCGCACTCCCGGCACACGGTGTGGTGGTGTGGTTCTCCCGTGACGCCGTACCGCGCCGGCCCGGGACCGTGGACCGCGTGGGTGAGGCCCACGGCCGTCAGCGCATCCAGCGCGCGGTAGACGGTGGTGGGGTTCACGGCATGCCCGGACTGGACCAGTTCCTCGAAGGCTTCGGCCAGGGAGAGATGGCGCTCCGACGAGGACAGCAGCGCCAGCAAACCAAGCCGGCCCGGAGTGCAGCGCAACCCGTGCCGCTTCAGCCTCGCGCGGGCCTCCGACCGCGCTGTCGCCACGTCATGCGCCCGCTGCTGGACCACCCTCAGTCTCCACTCCCTCCCGCGACCGTTACCCATCGGCAAAGACTTGGTTGCAACTGCCCCGACACGGCCCCGAGTCCTAGGTCCAATGCCTGATCGGCAGAAGCACTTCTTGCTGCTAGCGTGCAACTGCATATTATTCGCAATTATGTCGGAGGACGTTGGACATGCCGGTGTACACGCTCCCGGAACTTCCGTACGAATACTCGGCGCTCGCTCCGGTCATCAGCCCCGAGATCATCGAGCTGCACCACGACAAGCACCACGCCGCCTACGTCAAAGGCGCCAACGACACGTTGGAGCAGCTGGCGGAGGCGCGGGACAAGGAGACCTGGGGCTCGATCAACGGCCTGGAGAAGAACCTGGCCTTCCACCTGTCCGGCCACATCCTGCACAGCATCTACTGGCAGAACATGACCGGTCCGAATGACGGCGGCGGCGAGCCCCTGGCCGCCGACGGCGTGGGTGACCTCGCCGACGCGATCACCGAGTCCTTCGGGTCGTTCGCCGGGTTCAAGGCGCAGCTCACCAAGGCCGCCGCGACCACCCAGGGTTCGGGCTGGGGCGTCCTGGCCTACGAGCCCCTCAGCGGCCGTCTCGTCGTCGAGCAGGTCTACGACCACCAGGGCAACGTCGGTCAGGGTTCTGTGCCGGTCCTGGTCTTCGACGCCTGGGAGCACGCCTTCTACCTGCAGTACAAGAACCAGAAGGTCGACTTCATCGACGCGATGTGGGCCGTCGTCAACTGGCAGGATGTGGCCCGCCGATACGAGGCCGCGAAGTCCCGCGCGGACGTGCTGCTGCTCGCACCCTGAGGGCGTTGGCTGCCGCATGAAGCGTCCTGCCTCGTGATCGTCTTCTCAACCTTCGCTTAGGCAGGCGGTACAAGGGAGGCTCCTGCAGGTCCGATACTTGCGGGAGCCTTTCTGTTCAGTTCAGGGACTGGACGGCGTACATCCCCCCAGGGCGGCGGCGAGGAAGCCGAGCAGGAGGCGGAGGGCGATCTCGGGCAGCCGGGGCTGGAGGCGGGCGCCGAGGTAGCCGCCGATGAGTCCGCCGACTCCGCAGGACAGGCCGAGCGACCAGTCGGGGGCGATGTCGCCCGAGCCGGTCAGGGACAGCAGCGAGAACGTCCCCGCGCCGACCAGGGAGGTTGCGAAGGTTGAGGCGAGCGCAGCTGGAGCCACCTGCGCCATTGGTACGCCGCGGCCGGCAAGGACCGGGCCGAGGAGGGAACCGCCGCCGATCCCGTAGACGCCGCCGATGATGCCGACCGCCAGGGCGAGTCCGGTGACCGTGCGCCGAGAAGGCGGTAGCGGGCTGGCTTCCTTGTCGGGGCTCAGGGTGCGGGTGATGAGCCAGAGCCCGAGGGGTGTCAGCAGCAAGGCCACGAGGAGACGGAAGACGGTCGGTCCGGGCACGGCGAACACTCGGATGCCGGCGCCGATCACCACGCCCGGCAGTGTGCCGGCCACCAACAGCCGGGCGAGCGGGCTCAGCAGGCGCCCGTCACGGTGATGGCGTAGCAGGGCCCCGGGCCCGGCGACGACGTTGAACAGCAGGTTGGTCGGGGTGACCGAGGGGCTGGGAACGGCGAGCACGCTCAGCTGCACGGGCAGCAGAAACACCGCGCCGGACACCCCTACGGGGGCGGTGAACAGCGCTATCAGCAGCCCCGCGATTAGCCCGAAGAACTCTGACCAACCCGCGTGTTCGAACATCCGCTCAGTTTCACACGAGCACTTGGTCCGGCATCGCGGCGAGGCTGTCCCAGTGGACGGTGCGGTCGCACCAGCGGTCCAGGAGCATTTGGTCGTGGCCGACAGCGATCATTCCGGCGCCGGTGGCGGCGCGGTAGTCCTCGACGGCCGCCACCAGCACGGCGGCGGTGGAGGCGTCGAGCATCGCGGTCATCTCGTCGCAGATCAGCCAGCGAGGGCGCAGGATCAGGGCGCGGGCCAGGCAGGCGCGTTGGAGCTGGCCGTCGCTGACCTCGTGTGGGCGGCGGTCCAGGAGGTCGGGGGTGAGACCGACAGCGGGCGCCAATTCGGCTAGGCGGTCATGGATCTCGGCGGTGCGGCCGCCTGCGCGCAGGGGCTCGGCGATCAGGTCGGTGAGCCGTAGCCGGGGGTCGGCGGAGAGGCGGGGTTGCTGGAAGACGACGCCGAAGGCGGTGCGCTGGGCGCGTGGAGCGCGGTGGCGCCAGCCTCGTACGGGTTCGCCGTCGAGCGTCACCGTGCCGGCCTCGGGGCGGTGCAGCAGAGCTGCAACCCGGGCGAGGGTGGACTTACCGCAGCCGCTGGGGCCCAGCAGGCCGACAGCCTCGCCGGGGGCGATGGCCAGGGTGGCGTTGCGGACTACGGGGGCGTTCTTGTCATATCCGGCGGTGATGTCGTGCAGTTCAAGCACGGAGGTCCTCCGGTATGTGCGGGTGGTGGCAGGCGATGCCGTCGGCTGGCTGGGGAAGTGCGGTGCAGGTGTCGGTGGCGCGTTCGCAGCGGGGGGCGAAGGCGCAGCCCTCGGGGAGGGCGCCGAGTTCGGGCGGCATGCCGGGGATCGGGGTGAAGGCGCGGTCGGGGAGGGCCTGGAGGAGGCCGCGGCTGTAGGGATGGCGGGGGCCTGGAGTGCCGAAGAAAGCTTTCGCGTCGGTGAGTTCGACGATTCGGCCCGCGTACATCACGGCCACGCGGTCGGCGATGCGTTCGGCGGCGGCGAGGTCGTGGGTGATGACGAGCAGGGCGCGTCGGCCGGTGTCGACGTGGCGGCGCAGTTCGTCGACGGTGTGGTCGACCAGGTCGCGGTCGAGGCCGGTGGTGGGTTCGTCGGCCAGCAGCAGGGGTGCGTCGCCGACGAGGGCGAGGGCGGTGGCGGCCCGCTGGGCGAGGCCGCCGGAGAGTTCGTGCGGGTGGCGGTCGAGGTGGCCGGCGGGGAAGGCGGCACGTTCGGCGGCGGCCTCGGCCGCCTGCCGTACGGCCACCCGCCCTCGTACGTCGGTCAACGCGCGGACCGTTTCCTCCAGTTGCGAACGGACCGTGCGTACGGGGGCGAGGTGCGCGGCGGGGCTCTGCGGGATGAGGCCGATCAGACGGCCGCGTACTGTGCGGGCGAGGGTCCGTTCGTCGGCGGCGATCAGGTCGAGGTCGCCGAGGCGGGCCTCGCCCGCGGCCTGGGCGTTGGCGGGCAGCAGGCCGAGGAGGGCGGAGGCGAGGACCGACTTGCCGCAGCCGCTCTCGCCGATTAGGGCGAGGCACTCGCCGGCCGCGACGTCGAAGTGCGCGTCGGTGACGGCGGCGATCCGCCGCCCACCCGGCATGAGGAAGCGCACGGACAGCCCGCGTACCGAGAGGACCGGGGTTGGATCGGTCACAGCATCAGCTCCGATCGGCGGCGCGGGTTGATCCGCTCCCGCCAGGCTCCCGCGAGCCCGGCAATGGCGAGCGTGGGCACAATGATGAACAGGCCCGGGAAGAGGGTCGGCCACCACTGCCCGGCCAGCAGCGAGCCCCGGGCGCCCTGGATGAGGTTGCCGAGGCTGGCCAGGTGGGTGGGCAGTCCGAGGCCGAGGAAGGACAGCGCCGACTCGTGCCACATGGCGTGCGGCACCATCAGGACGGCGGCGAGCGCGGCCCGCGGCAGTACGGCGGGCAGCAGGTGCCGTACCGTCACCCGCCACCGGGAGGCGCCCCCGGAGACGGCGGCGTCGATGTACGGCCGCGCCCGCAGGGACAGTACCTCGGCGCGCACGATCCGGGCGGTGGACAGCCAGTGGGTGAGCGCGACGGACACGACCACCGGCCACACGCCGGGCCGGAACATGGCCACGATGAAGATGCCCAGCAGCAGGTGCGGCACGGAGGAGACGGTGTCGATGACCCGCATGAGCCCCCGGTCGGCCCAGCCGCCCAGCGCGCCGGCACTCGCCCCGACGGCCGTGCCGATCACGGTCGCCGTGAGCGCCGCCGCCACCCCGACCAGCAGGGACACCCGTAGGCCGTAGACACAGCGCAGGAGCAGGTCCCGGCCGAGGTCGTCGGTGCCGAAGGGATGCGACCAGCTCGGCAGGAGCAGCTTCGAGGACAGGTCGACGGCCTGCTGGTCGAGCTGCACCAGCGGCGGGACGAGGAGCACGGCTAGGACGGTGGCGGTGACCAGGGTCACCGAGACGCGGATGCGTACGGTCCTGGTGGAGCGGTGGCTTGTGCCGTACGACCGCCAGACGGGCTCGGTCGGCGACTCACCCATCCCGTCACCGGTGGCTTCACATGTCACTGAACTTCACCCTCGCGTCGAAGAGGCCGTAGAGCAGGTCGGCGAGGAGATTGCCGACCAGCACTGCGGCGGTGGCCAAGGTTGTCAGGGCGGCGAGGAGCGGGAAGTCGACGGCGGTGGCCGCCTCCACGGTGGCCGCCGCGATACCGGGCCAGCTGAAGACGCTCTCCACCAGCAGCGCGCCGGTGATGAGTTCGGGCACCCGGGAGCCGACCAGGGTGAGGACCGGCAGCAGGCCGGAGCGCAGGGCGTGGCCGAGCAGAACGGTACGCTCGCTCAAGCCTCGCGCGCGGGCGCCGCGTACGGGGTCCTCGGCGAGCGCGTCGCCGACGCCCTGGCGGACGTACAGGGTGAACCAGGGCAGCTGGGAGACGGCGAGCACCCCGGCCGGCAGCACGAGGTGGCTTGTCACCTGCCCAGCCGTGACCTGCTCACTGGCCGTGTCCGTAAGACCGCCGGCCGGGAGCACGCCGAGCTGGAGGGCGAACAGCCAGACGGCCAGCAGGGCGAGCCAGAAGACGGGCGCCGCCTCCAGCGAGTAGGCCAGGGAGGTCACGGCTCGATCCAATACCGATCCCGGGCGCCGGGCTGCCAGCACGCCCAGCACCGTCCCCGTCAGCACGGCCACGACGAATGCCGCCGCGCACAACAGCGTTGACCAGACGAGGCGTTCACCGATGACCTGGGCAACCGGCTGCCGCATCACGCTGGACTGCCCGAGATCGCCCGTGACGGCTGCGGTCAGCCAGTTCCACCAGCGGGAGGCGAACGGCTGGTCCACGCCCAGGTTCTCCCGCAGCCGCGCCAGCGTCTCCGCGTCGGCGCCGAGGGCTGCTGTGCCGGCGTACGCCTTGACCGGGTCGAAGGGGGAGGCGGCGGCGATCGCGAAGACGCCGAAGGTCACGACGAGCAGGACCGGGGCGGCGAACAGAAGCCGCCGCCCCGCCAGTCGCGCCATCGCTCCCCAGGGAAGGGAGGGCCTCACTTCTTCGGCTGCCAGGCTTCGAGGTTCCACCACGGCCCGGAGGCGAAGCCGTGCTCGTGCGGCTCGACCTGCGTGGTCAGACCGGTCCAGCGGTCGGCGAGGACGTACACGTGGTCGATGTGGGTGAGGAAGGTGTAGCCGGGGTTCTTCACCAGCTCCCTCTGGAGGCGGTCGTAGGCTGCCTTGCGGGTCGCCTGGTCCGAGGTGCGGCGGCCGGTGTCGAGGGCCTTGTCCACGACCGGGTCGTCGTAGCGGGCCATGTTGTTCAAGCCGTCGCCGGCGAGCGAGGAGTGCAGCAGCGTGTAGAGGCCGTAGTCGGGGTCGCCGTTGCTGCCGAAGCCGGCCAGGACGGCGTCGTCCTTCATGCGCGGCTCGATGACCTCCCAGGTGGCGCTCTCCACCTTCACCTCGATGCCGGCCTTCTTGGCGTCGGAGGCGTAGGCGAGGGCGTGGTCCTGGCGGACCTTGTCGCCGGAGGGGTAGAGGAGGGTGAACGAGGCTCGCAGTCCGTCCTTGGCGCGGATGCCGCCCTGGTCGCTCTTCCAGCCCGCCTGGTCCAGGATCTGCCTGGCCTTGGTGAGGTCCTGCTTGCGCTCGATGCCATTGGCGAACCAGGGGTCGTCGAGGGGCAGAGGCCCGTTCGCCGGGCGTCCGGCGCCGTCGAGGATCTTGTCGACCATGGCCTGCCGGTCCACGGCGGCGTCCAGGGCCTGGCGGATGACGCGGTCGCCGGTGACCTTGTTCTCCTGAGGAAGGGTGACCGTGCGGAAGTCGTACGTCTTCGCGTCGTACGTCTTCTTCGCCTTGTCGTTCTTGAAGGTGGCGGCGAGGTTGGGCGGCAGGATCGCGCCGTCGAGGTCGCCGGAACGCAGCCGGGTGGCCCGTACGTTGTCGTCCTCGATGACCGCCATGGTCACCTTCTTCACCTTCGGCGCACCGCCCCAGTAGTCGGGGTTTGCCTTGAAGGTGAGCTTCTCGCCCTTGCTCCAGGAGGCGAGCAGGTAGGGGCCGGTGCCGATCGGCTTGGTGTTGAAGGAGCCGGTGTTGGGGTCCTGCTTGCCCGCGACGTGCTCGGGGACGATGGGCAGCACCGTGCGCCCTGCGAAGGGCGCGTAGGGGTACTTGAGGGTGAAGATCACCTTGTCGTCGCCGTCCGCCCGCACGTCCTTGATGGCGTCCAGTTCGCTGCGGTTGGTGTTGTTGGTCTTGGCGTCGAGGATCGTGTCGTATGTGAAGACGACGTCGGCTGAGGTCAGTGGCTCGCCGTCGCTGAACGTCACGCCGTCGCGCAGGGTGTAGGTGTAGGTGAGGCCGTTGGCGGCGACCTCGGGCAGGGCCTTCGCCAGTGCCGGTCTCAGCTTCAGGCCGGCGTCCCGGGCGAGCAGGCCGTCGAAGATCTTCGAGTTGCCGTCCTTGCCGTACCCGAGCAACGGACTGAGCGTGTCCGGCTCGGAGGCCACTCCGATCACGACGGAGTCGGCTGCGTCGCCGCTGCCTGTGCTGCTGCCGGGGGCCGAGCAGGCGGCGACACCCGTGAGTATCGCCGCCGTGGCGGCGGCTGTCCGTATCCGTCGGACCGTCATGGAACTCACACCCTTATTGATGATCTCAAGCTGTTGCATGTTAATTGCAATAAGGGCTACCCGGATCGGTTGGAGAACAGTCCGACGCCGTGATCAGTCTGTGGACAGCTCCCGGCGTACCTCCCGCGCGGCTGCGACCAGGTGCTCGAGGGAATCTCGGACCTCGGGCCAACCACGGGTCTTCAGGCCGCAGTCGGGGTTGACCCACAGGCGTTCGGCGGGAATGGCCTTGAGGCCGGTGCGCAGCAGGTCGGCGGCCTCCTGCGTGCTCGGCACGCGCGGGGAGTGAATGTCGTACACGCCGGGCCCGGCCTCACGCGGATAGCCGTGCGCCGCCAGCTCCCGGGCGACCTGCATGTGCGAGCGGGCCGCTTCCAGGCTGATGACGTCGGCGTCGAGGTCGTCGATGGCCTGGACGATGTCGCCGAACTCGGCGTAGCACATGTGCGTGTGGATCTGGGTGTCTGGCCGCACGCCGGAGGTGGTGAGGCGGAACGCCTCTGTGGCCCAGGCCAGGTAGTCCGGGCGGTCGGCGGTCCGCAGCGGCAGGGTCTCGCGCAGCGCGGGCTCGTCGACCTGGATGACCGACGTCCCGGCCGTCTCCAGGTCATTCACCTCGTCGCGCAGGGCGAGGGCCACCTGGCGGGCGGTCTCGCCCAGGGCCTGGTCGTCGCGGACGAAGGACCAGGCGAGCATGGTGACCGGGCCGGTGAGCATGCCCTTGACGGGGCGGTCGGTGAGGGACTGGGCGTACATCGTCCACCGCACGGTCATCGGCTCGGGGCGGGAGATGTCGCCGGCCAGGATGGGCGGGCGGACGTAGCGGGTGCCGTAGGACTGGACCCAGCCGTGCTGGGTGGCGACGTAGCCGGTGAGCTGCTCGGCGAAGTGCTGGACCATGTCGTTGCGTTCGGCCTCGCCGTGCACGAGGACGTCGAGGCCCGTCTTCTCCTGGAAGGCGATCACCTCCTGGATCTCGGTCCTGATGCGTTCCTCGTAGCCGGCCGTGTCGATCCGGCCCGCGCGCAGGTCGGCGCGGGCGGTGCGCAGTTCGCCGGTCTGCGGGAAGGAACCGATGGTCGTCGTGGGCAGCAATGGCAGCTTCAGGTGGGCGCGTTGGGCGGCAGCGCGTTGTCGGTACGGATAGGAGCGTCGGGCGTCGAACGTGGTGACGGCTGCCGCGCGTGTTCGGACGGCAGGGTCGTGGGTGATCGGTGACCTGGCGCGGGAGGCCAGATCGGCGCGGTTGGCGGCCAGTTCGGCGGCGATGATGTCGGTGCCCTGGGCGAGGCCCCTGGCGAGGGTGACGATCTCGGTTGTCTTCTGCCTCGCGAAGGCCAGCCAGCGCAGGATCTGCGATTCGATGTCCCGGTCGGCGGCCGTGTCGAGCGGGACGTGGAGGAGGGAGCAGGAGGCGGCGACGTCGACCCGGTCGGCCAGGCCGAGCAGAGTGCCGAGCGTGGCGAGGGACGCGGACAGGTCGTTGACCCAGATGTTGCGGCCGTTGACGACTCCGGCGACCAGGCGCTTGCCGGGCAGTCCGCCGACGGCGGCCAGGGCGTCCAGGTTGGCGGCTGCCGGTCCGGTGAAGTCGAGGGCGAGCCCCTCGACGGGGGTCTTGGCCAGCACGGGGAGTGCCTCGCCGAGCCGGTCGAAGTAGGAGGCGACCAGCAGTTTCGGGCGGTCGGCGAGTGCGCCGAGGTCGCGGTAGGTCCGCGCGGCGGCGTTCAGTTCGGCCGGGGTGCGGTCCTGGACTAGGGCGGGCTCGTCGAGCTGGACCCACTCGGCGCCGGCCGCCCGCAGATCAGCGAGCACCTCGGCGTAGACCGGGAGCAGCCGGTCGAGGAGGGTCAGCGGATCGAAGTCGGCGGGCGCGCCGGGGGCGGGCTTGGCGAGCAGCAGGTAGGTGACGGGCCCGACGAGGACGGGCCTGGCTGAAAGGCTCAGCTCCAGGGCTTCCTTCAGCTCATTGACCTGCCGTGTCGAGTCGGCCGCGAACACGGTGTCCGGGCCCAGCTCCGGTACGAGGTAGTGGTAGTTGGTGTCGAACCACTTCGTCATCTCCAGCGGGGCGGTGTCCTGGGTGCCGCGGGCCATGGCGAAGTATCCGTCGAGGGCGTCGGCGTCGACGTCGGCGCGGTGCCGCGCGGGGATCGCGCCGACCATGACGCTGGTGTCGAGGACGTGGTCGTAGTACGAGAAGTCACCGGTCGGGACCTCGTGGACGCCGGCGGCTGCCAGTTGCTGCCAGTTGGCGCGGCGGATGCCGGCGGCCGTTTCCCGGAGGGCATCGGCGCTGACGCGGCCCTTCCAGTAGCCCTCGATCGCCTTCTTCAGTTCCCGGTTCGGTCCCTGGCGGGGGTAACCGTGGACGGTGGCCCGTACTGCCGCGGCTGCGGACTTGGCTGTCACGAAACTCTCCTTCGCGAGCTCTGGACGAGAGCGACCCCGGAGACTGGGGAACGCGAGCGCGAAGGGATGACAGACCGGACGAGCCACGACATGCGTGCCCGCCTGATATGTACGCCGACCCGCCCACGAGGTCACCGGGATCTCCGCGCACGGCGGTCCGCGCGCGGGCAGTGGCAGGTCTTCGGACTCACGGGCACACCTCGTTCTCCAACGAGGCACCTACTGGCCGTCGCTTCCCAGACCCGTCACTTCCGGGCCCAGTGCGTATGACGGCGGTCGTTCCCGCTCACCGCTGCGGGGCAGTCCCGGATTCCCACCGGGTTCCCTCTTACGACGCATCCCGCCTGGCGGACGGGGCGAACCAGCTGCACGGCAAGCGTACACACAGGACCGATCGCACGAGCGACCGACAACTATCCGCCCGTGCATCAGGGGGCGGCATCGCCGTCCGGATCGCTCGCCCACGGCGATGCGGACTTACGCGAGATCGACTGGCTCGACCCTGGCCGAAACCCTTCCACCCCGACAGCACCAGGCGCCGGAGCCACCGTGCACGTGTACGGCTGCCGGACCGAGGCAGCCCGGCAGACCGGGATCCCCTACGCCACAAACGCCCTGCGCGCCATCGATCACTAAGGGTGACGGGGGCGAGCGGGACGCCGCCGCGCTGGCCTCAGCGGGCCTGGTTCAGTGCCCGGGTCAGTTCCCGGTTAGCCGCTCGCGCAGCGTCGAGTTCCTCGGTCCGCTCATCGAGCTGGCCTCTTATGTCGGCCAGGTCTTGTTCGAGCAACGTGATGCGACGTTGAAGCTGGTCGATGTCGGCGGACGAACCGAGGCCGGATTCCTGCCATGCGGTTTCACCGAGGTTCTCGGACAGACGCTTCTCCAACTGCCGGACCCGGACTGCCAGCCGTCTGTTCCGCTCCAGCGCGTTGGTCAGGTCTGCCCGCAGCAAGGCCCGGCTGACGGCCGCGATCCGCCCTTCTTCTGGTGGGACGGCTGCGGCGGTGTGGATGCGTTCGAGGAGGTCGCGGTGCCGGTAGAGGTAGGTGCGGTCCACTCGTGCGACGCGAGCCAGGCCGGAGACCGTGATGTCCTGGTCGCTTCGCAGCAGGACATCGAGGGCTTTGAGAACGCGTTCGCGGCGGCGGGCCGAGTCGGCCCGCCGCCCGTCGGTCATGCTGGTCATCCGGTTCTCTCCGGGCGAAGGTCGGGTAAGGGCTGGCGGACGCGCGGCATCCCCAGGGACACGCCGCGGCTGCGGCGGACCAGTGCGACTGCCTCGCGAATCTGGGCCCGGTCCTCGTCGGTGAGCTCGTCGAGGTCCTGGCGCACCCGCTGAATCAGGCGGCGGACACGGGCAATCTCGTCGTCCGATGGTGTGGCCTCGGCCTTGGCCCAGGGGTCGGCGTTGGCGAAGGCGGCAAGACGCTCACGGTTGCGCAGCAGGTCGGCCAGGTATGCCTCAAGATCGGGGAGGTAGGAGACGTCGGTGCGGAAGTGTCCGCAGCCCACGCAGCGGAAGCGCACGGGGCAGTCGTGGCCGCCGGCCGCAACGTTGGAAGGCTCAGTGCAGGTGCCGTAGGGGACTTGGACGGAACCGATGGCGCGGCGGGCGTGTTCGGAGTCGAGCAGGGTTTTGGCCTGGCGCCAGATGCGTGTGCCGTGCCGGTCGAACTGCATGGCGGTGACCCGCTCGACCGCTTCGCGGCGGCGTTTCTCGCCGATGCTGGTAACCCGGGCTACCAGAACTTGCGGAATGCCAGCCCGCGTCACTGGCGAGGGGAGCTCTCCGAGACGGACACGGACGGCTGTCTGTAAGCACTTGTTTTGGGACAGCGGAGCAAGTTCTTTTGGCTCCACTTCGGGGCTGGTGGGGGCGTGCGGAAGGGTGCTTCGCGCCCCTGTAGCAAGTTGTTTTGGCCCCACCTCGATCGGGTGGTTCCGCTGGCCGGGGGTGGGGCTGGGACGGACGTTTGCCACGGCACCGCCAGTGGTGTCCATCGGGGCCCTGGGCCCGGTTCAGCCCGGCAGCCAGATCCGCAGCGGAGCGACCGGCTGGAAGCCGTGGCGGACGGCGACCGCCAGATCCTGCCCGTGCTCATAGCCGACCACGGGCAGGCCGGGAAATAGTCGGTGCACCGCGTCCAGCACGACCGGCCAGGCCGCGTCAGGGCCGCCTTCCGGCCGCGGGATGGTGGTGCCACGTGGTCAGGTCAGATGGTGAAGGCTTCGCTGATGGCGTGGCTGTCCTCGTACATGCGGTAGCCGGCGATCTTGCCTTCGGCTGCGGTGATGTGGAGGGCGAAGTGGTTGGTGAAGGTCTTGCCGGTGGCCAGGACCTCGAAGCGGTTGTGGCCGATCACCACGGCGTGGTCGCCATCGACGACGGTCGTGGCGACGACGTACTCCTTTGCGGGGGTGAGGTGCTGGCCGAAGGAGGCGAAGAACGCGGCGATGTCGTCCTTACTGGTGCGGCTGCCGGCCCAGGGGACGTTGGGAGCGCCGCCGACGTGGAAGGCGACACCGTCGGCAAACAGGTCCAGCAGGGTGGGCATGTCGCCTTCGCCGAAGCGGGCGAAGAACGCGTCGACTACGTCACGGGTGCTGGCCGGGGTGGTGATGGTGCTCATGGTGGTTCCGTTCTGTGTGGTGTGTGGTGTGTGGTGTGTGGTGCGGGTGGGATGGGTCCTGCCTGTCGCAGGTCGGGGAGCTGGCGGCATGGCTGCCGCAGGGCAGAAGCAGTGGGGTGGGTCAGGGGGTGATGGAGAGGACGATCTTGCCGGTGGTGCGGCCGGTCTCACCCAGCGTGTGGGCCCGGACGGCTTCTTCGAGGGGGAAGACCTCGTCGACAATCACGCGCAGGCGGCCGCCCTCGACCAGGGAGGTAACCTCGCGCAACCCTGCATGGTCGGGCTCGACGAGCATGAACACCGCCCGGATACCGGCCGCCTCGGCCTCCTTGGCGGGGAAGGTGTCGTCCAGCGGCAGGATCGAGATCAGCGTGCCGCCCAGCCGCAGTGTTTGCAGGGACCGGGCCCAGTTGGGGCCGCCGAGGGTGTCCAGGACGACATCGACGTCGCGGAGGGTCTCGGTGAAGTCCTGGGTGCGGTAGTCGATCAGCTCGTCGGCGCCCAGCGAGCGCAGCAGCTCGTGCTTGGCGGCGCTGGCCGTGCCGATGACGTATGCGCCGCGGGCCTTGGCGATCTGTACGGCCAGGTGGCCGACGCCTCCGGCGGCCGCGTGGATCAGGACGCGCTGGCCGGGCTGGACGTTCGCGGTGTCCACCAGGGCCTGCCAAGCGGTCAGCGAGGCCAGTGGCAGGGCGCCGGCCTGGATGTGGTCCAGGCCCTTGGGGCGCGGGGCGAAGTGCCGGGTCGGCGCGGCGACGTACTCGGCATAGGCGCCCGCCGGGTGCGGGAAGCGCGGCATCCCGAACACCTCGTCGCCGACCTCGAAGAGTGTCACCCCGCCGCCGACCGCCTCGACCACCCCAGCGACGTCGAAGCCCAGGGTGAACGGCGGCCTGGCCCCGGTGGCGAACACGCCGCGCTCGCGGGTCTTCCAGTCGGTCGGGTTCACGCCTGCCGCGTGCACCCGGACCAGGATCTCGCCCAGGCCTGGGACGGGACGCTGCGTCTCGACGACCTTGAGGACTTCCGGGGCTCCGGCGGAGTCCTGGGAGACGGCGCGCATGGTCGAGGGGCGAGTGGCCTGGTCCATGATGACGTGCTCTTTTCAGCAGTGCGTTTCTTGTCGTTCGTGCCGTTTCTCCTGGGCACGTCCTCAGACTGCCTGGGCGGAAGGACCCCCAGTAGTGGCCCGATGGCCATGGAATGAAAGGATCGGGTCATGCACCACGTTGGCGTTCTGGCCCTGGAAGGCGTCGTCCCCTTCGAGCTCGGCATCCCCGCGCGAATCTTCGGCGCCGCCCGCGACGGCACGGGCAACCGGCTCTACTCCGTGACCACGTGCAGCCTGGACGGCCGCCCTGTCCGCACCGAGGCCGACTACCAGCTCACCGTCTCCCACGACGCCTCCCTGCTGGCCACCGTCGACACCGTCGTCATCCCGCCCTCCCACGCGCTGGGCCCCATCCGCGAGGAGGGCCGCCTGCCCGACACCCTGCGCGAGGCCCTGGCCACGATCCGCCCCGGAACCCGGATCGTTGCGATCTGCACTGGCACCTATGTGCTGGCCGCCGCGGGACTGCTCGACGGCCGCCCCGCCACCACCCACTGGCGCGAAGCCGACCACCTGCAGCGCATGTTCACCACCGCGCGCATCAACCCCGACGTTCTCTTCATCGACGACGGCGAGATCCTCACCTCTGCCGGGGTCGCCGCCGGCATCGACCTGTGCCTGCACATCGTCCGCCGCGACCACGGCAGCGACATCGCCAACGAGGTCGCCCGCTCCTGCGTCGTACCGCCCTGGCGCGACGGCGGCCAGGCCCAGTACATCCAGCGCCCCGTCCCCGACCCCACCGCCCCCGGCACCGCCCCCACACAGGCGTGGATCATGGAACACCTCGCCGAACCCGTCGCCCTGGCTGACATGGCCGCCCACGCCAACGTCAGCGTGCGTACCTTCACCCGTCGCTTCCGCGACGAGGTCGGCACCAGCCCCGGCCAGTGGCTCGTCCGCCAGCGCGTCGACCTGGCCCGGCACCTGCTGGAGACCACTGACTGGCCCGTCGACCTGGTCGCCGACCGCGCCGGATTCGGCACCGGTGTCTCCCTGCGCCAGCACCTTCATGCCGCCATCGGGGTCACACCCCATGCATACCGCCGCACCTTCCGCCCCACACCCGCAGCAGCCCGACAAGCCGCAACTCGATCAGCTCCTGGCACCTTCGAGCCGGCGTAGAACGCGGTCATTCCAGTCGGCACCGCCCCCAGCCTCGCGACAGCCACGGCCTGGGCGGGCGATCCCCGCCCAGCGACCGGTTCAGCGGCGTATTCCGGCTGCCCTCCGGATAGATCCGTCGAGCGGTTTTCCACTGCCCGCTGGACGGACGCTCCGCCCGACGGTGGCTGACGGCAACTGCACCTCCTGAACCTCCCCGCGGAGTCTGTCGGTAGTTCCGGCTAGGAAGTTGCGGAATGGGTGCCATAACGGCGGCTCCGAGCGGCTGATCCGCCTGGAGGGGAGGTCAGCGGCGGGCAACATCGGCGGCGTAGGTGTTGCCGTGGCCGACGATGCGCTGCCAAACGTCGGCCGTGCTCTGGTGGATGCCGAGCAGACGGCTGACCACGACGGGCGGCAACTCAGAGGCGAGCTCGACGAGGGCGGTATTGCGCGCCATCCGCGGTTGGATACCGAGTGCTTGGAGGCGGCGGATCAGCTGGTTGAGGCTGAGGGGCTGGCCCGGAAAGCGGCCGGGGAACAACCAGCGGTCACCGGCCGTGTCCGTGGCCATCGCCGCGGTGTGGAGTGTGCGGATGTAGTCGTCCAGGGGCGGGGGCATCTGGGCCGGGATCTTCCCGAGCCGGAGCACTACCGCGTTCTGGCTGATCTCCGCGTGGCTGGTGGTGAGG
Source organism: Streptomyces sp. NPDC004752 (assembly GCF_053601275.1). Taxonomy (NCBI): domain Bacteria; kingdom Bacillati; phylum Actinomycetota; class Actinomycetes; order Kitasatosporales; family Streptomycetaceae; genus Streptomyces; species Streptomyces sp. NPDC004752. The sequence continues at coordinate 22,558 of NZ_JBSGBN010000006.1, forward strand.
GCGGTGATCTGGAAGGGCGCCTGGGCGAAGAGGAGTACGAGAAGTCCGGCCGCCCTGTCGGCGACCGGGATCTCGCCCTCGTGGATGAGTCTGTTGACCAAGCCCCAGCGGACGTCCTGGGCGATGAGGTGCCCGGTGAACGTCGAAGGTGCGAGATCGACGGTCAGCGGGCGAGTGTGTCCCTTGCGACTTGTCCACACGAGGAAGCCGTGGACGCGCGGGCCGCGGGCGGGGTGCTCATCCAGCCAGGCATCCAAGAGGTCCCGGGGGCAGGCGCTGAGCGCGATGTCCTGGTGCTGAAGCCAGTTGAGCAGCCGGACCACCTGCGTGACGTACGCGCGAACTCCGTTCGCCTGTCCGTCGGTGACCGGACGGCGGCGCGAGCTGTTGCGCAGCCGACGCAGCAGGTGCCAGGTGCCGTATGCGTGGAGAACCTTGCGGCTCTCCGGGTCGTGGACCTGCGCGGTCCTGGTGGGCAGCCAGCGTTCGAGGGCGGCGAGCCGCTCGTCGCGTGCTGGGAGGGCGCCGCCGGCGACCAGGTGCATGCGGAGGTTTGCGACGATCTTGGTCGGGCGAAGGCTATCCAGCGTGTCGTGGGTGATGGGTCCATTTCCGGCGGCCAAGGCGTTCAGCACATCGAGGCGGGCCGGGCGGCGAGTGAGCCAGGCCAGGAGGCTGGCGCCCGGCTGTCGAAGGAGGGCGCGGAAGACCGGCTCGATGCCGGGCCGCATGCGGCCGTCGACGCTGAGAGCGTCATGGAGTTGGTGGCGGGCCGCGCACTCGGGGCACATGCCGCGGTGGTGCAGGTGTGTGGTGGTGCCGCATTCACCGCAGGGTTGTCGGCGGGCGGGGTGCTTACGCCAGCAGGTCTGGCACAGCTCGTCTCCGTCTGGGGTCCGGGCCTGGATACGAAGGGTTCGCCCGCAGTCCGCGCATGGTCGGGGCGTAGCGCCGCACGTGGAGCACAACGGATCGCCGTTCGTCGTCCGGTAGCTGACGAGGTGTTCGCGGGAGCAGCCGGCGCACACCTCACGTGTGCGTCTTTTCGAGTGCACGGCTCGCACATCGGGGCTGTGGTCGAGGCGTAGAAGCAGGGGCGCTGCGCGCCGCAGGTACTGCACATCGCGGTCGGAAGCTGGTGGCAGCGTTCACACAGCGGTCGGCCGCCATCCCGGGCTTGGACGTAGCGACGCTGGCCGCACTTCGAACACACCTGGTAGACAGCGGGGTTGCTGTGCCGACAGGACTGGCACAGAGGCTGGCCGTCGTGCGTGCGGCCCATTACCGGTCGGTCGCGTATCCGCACCGGATGCACGGTGCCGTGCGCAGGGCGCTGCGGCACTCGTAGCAGCATCGGAGCCCGTTACGAGTGGTCGGGAGCGGCACAGTTCGACCGCACCAGGGGCACGGTGGGACGACCAGGTTGTCGGCTCCGCGCTCGCGGAGGGCAGTGATCAGGTCGAGGACTTTGCTCGGGCCACGGGCTCCTTCACCGGTGAGAAGGCTGGGTTGTTCCTCCAGGGCCCACAGCACGCGGCGCTGTCGGACTTGGGTCGGTTCCACGTTGCGGACAGCCTCGGCGATCGTCTGGTCGGTCAAGGCGGGGCTGATCTGCTTGATCAGCCGGCAGAGTCCCTCCACCGGGTTGGCGCCGTCGTCGGGCGGGTGGATCCGGCAGCGGGGGCGTCCCTCACGGTCTCGGGTACAGCACTCGGGTCGGCCGCAGACACTGCACGGGTTCGCCTCGCCCCTGCGTCGTCGATCGCACGTGACGCAGATCCGGGCAGTACCGTCCACTGTCAGACGTCCAGGTCGAGATCGTCGAGTGAAGCGACTTGCTGAGCACGGGCGTTGTTGGACAAATTGCGCAGCAGGTAGTCCTTGTGCAGGAGTCCCTGGGCGATCCGTTCCTGGAGGCCATAGATGATCTCGGCGACCACACGGTCGGGCAGTCCGCGCAGGCTGACCTTGCGGAGCTCCGCGATGGCCGGGGTGGTCAGCCGCCAAAGATCCTCGTCCTCCAAGACACCTTCTTGACGGAGGTCACGGCACTGGTCGGCGTGGGGCGTGCAGTACCCGTCCCTGGTCTCGCCTTGCCGGTCACAGGCAGCGACCTGGCAAGGCCCCAGGGCTGGCAGCGGTTGCACCTCGGGGTGAGCGAGGAAGTCCTCCAGCGGGAGCCCGTAGACGTTGCGCCTCTGGTAGTCATGCGACGAGCACAGGAGTGTCGCGCGTCTGCCCGGCCGCTCACAGTGCGCGACCTGACAAGGGAAGAACCCGACCATCCGGCTGGGGCGCTGGATGGTGACGAACTCGTCGAAGGGCAGGCCGCTCTTCTTCCACCGCTCGGTGCAACCGGTGCACATTCCCTTCTGGTGGGCGTAGTAGGAAATCTGTCGCAGCCAGCCACCAGGCACTCCTCACCGCTGAACTGCGGGTGCGAGCGGGGCAGCACCAGAACCCGGACGTGAGGATCCCAACTGAGCAGCCGCAGGAACTCCGGTTGGACCGCGCCCATGAGCCCTGCGGTGACCGTGCCTTCCCCTGTCCCGCGTTGGGGCGCTGCGACAGCCAGGTTCACCGGGCTCCCCCTCAGTCAGGCGGGGCGAAGCCACGCGGTCAACGGCTGCGCGCAGGCGAGCTCGGTCCGGATGAAGGTAGGCACGGGGTGAGGCCGGGTTCTTCTGGCCCAGCAGGGCCTGAACCTCATCCAGCGTGCCGCCGGCATCCACGACGTTGCTGGCCATCGCATGCCGGCACATCCGCGGACCGACCTGGCGGCCCAGTCCCGCCCGTCCCGACAGAGACTCGCACAGCTCTCCGATCGCGCCGGTGGTCACCGGAGAGCCATAGGGCGGGCGGAGAGGTTGACCAGCAAGAAGTCACTTCCGCCCTCTCCGAGGATCTCGTAACGCTCCAGCGCGTACTGGTCGGCGGCCTGCACCACCAGGAAGTCCACCGGCATAACCCACGACTTCCTCGACTTCGACCAGGCGCCGTTCACGTTCTGCCGCCGGATCACGTGCAGATGGGCCCCCTCGACATCGCACCCCAGCGAGCGCGAATCCATCAGCAGGTGGACATCACAGCGGTGCAGCCCCGCGACCTGTCCCGGACGCAACCCCACCCGCGACAGCAGCAGCACGATCAACCTGTCCCGGGCTGATCGACAGGCCCGCAGCATCGCCACGATTTCCTCGTCACTGGCCCGGTCCACTTCCGCCTCCGGCTCCTGCAGCCGGTGGCGGGCCCGCAACCGATACCGCATCCCACCGCTCTCGCCCCGTGCCTCCAGCGGCAGGTCACGGTCATCCCGCAGCTCGTAGAGCTGCTCAAGGACCCAGGCCGGCGCGGCCTTGTTGACCACCGCGTGAAGCAGGAACATCCGTACCGCGGTCAGCACCTTGTTGATTCGCGCGTCCCCACGGACCGGCGTTCCTCCCGGCCCCGATACCACGGCCTGCCGCTGGCCACCGTTGCCCGGCGCCCACCTCAGCCACACCATGAACAGCCCTATGTCCCGGGCCGCGGTCGACCAGTCCCGCCCTGTACCCGCGCACCAGCGCAGGAACAAGGTCACCGCCTCGGCGTACGCCTTCGTTGTCGTCTCTGCCCGGCCCCGGGCCAGACGTACCTCCCTCAGGAAGCGGTCTGCCTCTTGGACGACCTCCAGTGCGTCGTCCACCACGGTCCAGTACCGGGTCCCCGACGGCATCGAGACGAGAAATGTTTCATACATTCGTTCCCATGCTCCGCTTGTTGATCGCAACGATCCACTACAAGAGCCACACCCCCGAAGAACCGTCGTAACACACCAAACGACAGCAAGAGGCGCAATGTCACACCACAGCCACCAAAACCCTAGAGAACCCGACGATCTCCTCACCTCGCAGCAGGACCTCAACCAGGTGCGGGCCGACCTCACCGGCCTGTACGAGCGGCTGCCGTACTCCGTCGAACCGCTGGACGCCTGGCAGCGTCCCGTGGGCTACTGGCTCGCCGCATCCCCCGCGTACCCGGACCCGCCGGGCTGGTCGGAGCAGGAGCAGCAGGACGTCGCGGCACTGCGCGAGCGTGAACGTGACCTCGCCGCGGCTATCGTCACGCACGCGTTCTGGAACGAGGTCGCCGAACCTCAGCGGCCCGATGCCCGCTCCCAGCTCAGGCACGCCCTCGAACGTGGGGACGGCGAGGGCCAGGAGGCCGCTTAGCCGTGGCGGACACCCCGCCCGAGCCGCCGCCCATCACCGTGGTCCTCCCGGACGGCCAGGAGGTCACCGGCCGTCTCCACGAACGCCAGCAGACGCCGGAGGGCTGGCTCTACAAGGTCTCGGTCCCGGCCTGGACGAACACCGACGGTCGGGTGGAACCCGCCTGGTACACGGTGTGGGTGCAGGCTCCCGCCCATGTGAAACCGGTCGACGGCGTCTTGTACGACGCCGTGCCCACCGAGCGCCTGGAGAAGCCGTCTGCGGTGCGCGACATCCTGGGGCCGCGCCGGCCCTCGGGGTGGGTTCTGCAGAAGATGGACGGCGGCCGCGGTCCCGGCCGGGGCGTCGTCCACGCCGTCGACTGCGAGGAAGCGCCCGCTGGGGGGCCGCTGCTGACCCTGGACAAGGCGCTGAATGCCGCGGAGCACCCGGGCATCCGGCTGTGCTCCCTGTGCAGCGCCGCCGCCGAACTCGATCCCATGCTCAAGGGGTTCGACCACAGCTTCGGCGACGGCGAATAGTCTCAGTACATGCTGAGCTGCTCGTGATCAGGCAGTTCGTAATGGGTGATGCGGCCAGCCAGCGTCTCATCGAACTCCCTCATCCCTGGGCGTTGCGGACAAGGACGCGTTGGTACGCCAGCTGTGGTGAGAGGGAGACCAGTTCAGGGCACGGGCGCACGATTCCGTACAGCGCGTGATGCCGGCCGCGGGAGTACACGGGCACTCCGTACGCGAAGTGGACGGCCATGCCCGGCTTCTCGGGAATCTCCACCCGCAGCTGCTCCTCACGCCAGGCCCGTTCGGCCACCGCGGCGAACAGCTCCTCCATCTGCTTCCGGGACAGCCGGCCCCACCACGCCTTCGCCGTCTCCAGGGCCTGGCGCTCCTTCTCCTCCTGCTCAGCCTGTTCGCGCGCACGGCGGGCTTCCTCCTCAGCCCGCTGCTTGCGCCATTCCTCCATCCGGACCCGGTGTTCTTCTTCCTGCACCTTGCGAAGGCGCGCAGGTTCCAGGAATCTCGGACGGCAGGAGACCGGAACCCGCACCGGCGTGACCGAATGATAGGGCTTCCCGTACGGGCTCCTCTCCCCGATAATGGCCCTCAGCTGTCTGGCCTTGGGGGGCTTGTGTCGGATCGTGGTTCCACTCCTGTTCCGCCCGCCATGCGCAGAGTCGCGCGGGACTTCGAACTCGGGTCACGCCAGGGGCTGGTGTGGACCGAGCCCAAGCGCTTCCCGTGGATCGTGGTGTTGCTGCCGGCGCTGGTTGGGCTGCCGGTGGTCTGGCTGGGGATTTCGGCCGCGGTGAAGGGCCAGCGGAGCCATGGCGCCTGGTACTACGGGCTGCCGCTGCTCATTTTGGGGGCCGCCATGGTCGCTGCGGCCGGGTACTTCCTCTTCCTCGCGCTTACGAGACGGCAGGCGCAGGTCTGGGTGGGCCACTACCAGCACGGCATCGTCCGGGAGGTCGCCGGGCAGGTGCCGGAGGCATACTCCTGGGACGAGATCGACGGCATCCGGCGGCGCAGCACCAAAGTGACGAACGGGATCACCAGCGCCACCACACACGAACTCTGGGTGTGTCCCCGTGCGGGCGCCGAGATCGCGGTGACCGACGCGTACAAGGGGGCCGCCCGGTTCACCGACGAACTGGACAAGACATTCACGCGCGTACGGCTGCCGCAGGACAGCGACCGGCTGAAGGCGGGCGAACGGGTCGACTTCTTCGGGGCCCACCTCGATCCCGCCGGTGTCGGGTACCTCGACCACCGGCTCGACTGGCGCGAGGTCGACCGGGTCACGGTGAAACAGGGCTGGCTGGAGATCCATCGGCACGGCGACGGAAAGCCGTGGGCCAGGCTCCCCGTAGAGATGGTCCAGAATCTGTCGGTCTTCCTGGCCCTCGCCACAAGGATGCGCCAGGAGACGGCCGGGAAACGGCCGCGATCAGACGATCCGGCCTGATCCGGCGAAGGCCGACGCTCCGGCAGCAGGTCTGGATCAACGAACCGAACAGGAAACAGAACCCGCCCGGCAGAACGCATAGCCTCAAAACGTCTCATTTGACTTGAGAAGCGTATTTCTATCGATCATGAGGGCGGTTTGATCGAACAGGGTGCCTGGTCGGGTGGTCTTGGCAGGCAGGGCACATGAGAGCAAGGCCTCCTGAGTAGCTCGGGGTTGTCGAAGCCAAGAGCGGTCCAGGAGGCCCTGTTGTCGAGCGTCTCACCGTGACCATCCTCAAGTAGCCCGACCCCTGTTCCCGCAACACCCGGCGGCCGTCGCCGGAGCCCTCGCCCGGCCCGGCCGCCACCTCCCCACCCCCGGCTACTCCTACGGGCTCTCGGTATCTGCCGGGCCTCGCAGCGGGCGTCGGTCGGGGGGCTTGGAGGCGGAAGAAGGCGTAGCGGCACAGGAGGTGGGTGGTCGTTGCTCGCCTCATCGCGGGAGCTTCGCGGTGCGTTCGGGGTGGGCCGCGGTGATGTACCGCATTGCGGTTGCCTCCGTGGCCAACCGCGTGGCCAACGCGTCCGGATGCTCACTGGATCCTCCCCAGGCCCATTCGCTGCGCTGTGCCGGACGCGAGCCTGCGTGCCCCCTGTCGGCCTGCCGTTCTCTCCAGGGCCGGCCTCGGGCCGCGGCCCCATCCTCATCGACGCGGTCGACGCCGAACTGTCCCAGGCCCACAAGGGAGCACGCACCGCTACGGGGGCAGCGCTGCGCCACCTGGACCGCGATCCAATCCGCGCCAACCCGGCTTTGAGACCGGCCTCGCCAGGAGGTGGCCGACCGGGTAGCATCCACGGACAGTGGTCTCGTCGTTGAGCAAGGACCGTTCGCCATGTCTGCGGCGGATGTTGAACCGGCAGGTTCCTGTTCGGGTGCCATAGCGACAGCGCGCCAAGCGACTGGGCGACATTCAAGCGGTGTGCTGCCCCGACCGCATTTCTCCGTCAAACGGCAGCTGCGGTACGTCCGCTGCCCGCCGAGCAGTACTGCCAGGTCGGTCGATTTCAGGGGCAGGATCTTCTGCACGACGGAATTTCATGGAGCGTGGCACAGGTCACAGGGAGTCTCTTGGACATCTCCGGACGAGCCTACTGACGGGAGACTCCATGACAACCCGTGTATCACCCCCCGGCCGCCAACCCGGCCACCGAACGCGCCATCATTTCCCCCTGTCTGGGCAGCCGGGCGACCGGCCCGACGCGGTAACTCGCGCCTACGAGGCGCGCGCTGTCGACACGGTCGCTGACACGTGTGAACTCGCCCAGGAGCAGCCATGAGCAAGCCCGACGCGTTGCCGGCCTCGGTGAGGCGAATACTCGATCGTGACTGGCGGTTGCTGATCGCCGGAGAGCGGCGCACCGCCCGGACCGGGCGGACGTTCCAGCGGGTCAGCCCGGTGACCGAGACGGTGATCGCCGAAGTGCCGGACGCCGACGCGGCCGATGTGGACGAGGCCGTCTCGGCGGCGTATGCGGCCCGCCCGGTGTGGCGGGACACTACCGCCGTGGAGCGGGCGGCGCTGGTGCGTCGGCTGGCCGATCTCGTCGAGGAGCACGGCGAGGAACTGGCGCTGCTGGACACCATCGACGCCGGCGCGCCGATCGCCGCCTCGCGGCTGGACGTGAAGGTGGCGGTCTCCCAGCTACGGCTGTTCGCCGGGCTTGCGCTGGAGCTCAAAGGCGCCTCGATCCCTGCCAGCAACGCACTGCACGTCACCGTGCGGGAGCCGGTGGGCGTAGTGGCGCGGATCGTGCCGTTCAACCACCCCCTGATGTTCGCCTGCAAGGTCGGTGCGCCGCTGGTCGCCGGCAATCCCACGATTCTCAAGCCGCCGGAGGCGGCGCCGCTGTCAGCACTGCGGCTGGCGGAGCTGGCCGCCGAGGTCTTCCCGCCGGGCGTGCTCTCGGTGGTGGTGGGCGACGGCCCGGTGGTGCCCGACACGCTGGTGCGCCATCCCCAGGTGCGCCGCATCGGGTTCATCGGTTCCGGCCCGACGGGGCGGGCCATCCAGCAGGCGGCCGCCGAGAGCGGGATCAAGGATGTGACGCTCGAGCTGGGCGGCAAGAACGCGATGGTCGTCTTCGCCGACGCCGACCTGGACGCGGCGGCCGAGGGAGCGGTCTTCGGCATGAACTTCGGTTCGTCCGGGCAGTCCTGCGGCTCCAACTCCCGGCTGCTGGTACAGCGTGAGGTGCACGACGAGGTGGTCGCACGCGTCGTGGAGCTGATCGAGGCGCGCCGGATCGGCGATCCGCTGGCCGAATGGTCCGAGCAAGGCACGGTGATCAACCGGACGCAGTACGAGAAGTCACTGCGTTACGTGGAGATCGCGGTGAACGAGGGCGCCAAGGTCGCCACCGGCGGCAGCCGACCGAGCGGCCCGGAGTTCGAGCGCGGCCTGTACGTGGCCCCGACCGTCCTGACGGACGTCACCCCGGACGCGCGCATCGCGCGCGAAGAGGTCTTCGGCCCGGTCCTCGCGGTCATCCCGTTCGACACCGAGGACGAGGCAGTCCAGATCGCCAACAGCGTCGAGTACGGGCTGACCGCAAGCGTGTGGACCCGTGACCTGGACCGGGCGCATCGCGTCGTCCGGGATTTCGAAGCCGGTCACACCTGGATCAACGGATCCTCGTTGCATTTCCCGAACGTGCCGTTCGGAGGTGTCAAGGGCTCCGGCGTCGGCCGCGAGGAAAGCCTCGAAGAGCTCTTGGGCTACACCGACATCAAAGCGATCAACGTCATGTTCCGACGCTGATCCGGGCCCTCGCACACCACTTACTGCCACATTTAACCAACGGAGGTTGCCGTGGCATATGTTATTGGAATTGATATCGGCGGCACCTTCACCGACGCCTTCGTCGCTGATCAGGACGGTCGGCTGGCCGCCGCGAAAACGCCGTCCACCCCGCCGGATTTCGCCGACGGGTTTCTCAACGCCATCGATGAACTGGCCCGTGAGCTCGACATTCCGGTCGGCCAGCTGCTCGGTGAGACCGACTACATCGTGCATGGCACCACGTCGACACTGAACTCGCTGGTCACCGGCGACGTGGCCCGGGTCGGTTTCCTGACCACCCGGGGCCATGCCGACTCGATCAGCATCATGAACCTGGAGGGCCGCTACGCCGGGCTGGACAGTGAGGCGATCCAGCACATGGCCCGCACCGCCAAGCCGTCCGCACTGGTGCCCCGCCACCTGGTCAAGGAGGTCGACGAGCGGATCGACTACAAGGGCGCGGTCGTGGTCCCGCTCGACGAGGACGGAGTGCGGCGGACGGTCCGGGAGTTGCTGGCCGACGGGGCCGAGGCCATCGCGGTGTCGCTGCTGTGGTCGTTTCGTAACGCCGCTCATGAGCGGCGGATCCGCGAGCTCATCCACGCCGAGGCGCCGGGACTCTACGTGGCGCTGTCCAGCGAGGTCAGCCCGCGTATCCGGGAGTATTCGCGCAGCGTGACCACGATCATGAACACTCAGGTGGGCCCCCGGCTGGCCGCCTATCTGCGGCCGCTTGAGGCCACCTTGCGCGAGCGTGGGCTGACCGGGGCGCTGCTGGTCATGCAGGGCTCCGGCGGGTGTGTGAGCGCCGCCAACGCACCGGCGCACGCGGTCACCACCATCGGGTCGGTGCTCAGCGGCGGCGTGATCGGCTGTACACGGATGGCCGAGGCGCTGGACAGCGGCAACGTCATTTCCACCGACATGGGCGGCACCACCTTCCTTGTCGGCCTGGTCGTGGACGGGGCGCCGGTACGTACCAGCAATACGGTGCTCAACCAGTACACGATCAGCACGCCGATGGTCGACGTGCACACCATCGGCGCCGGCGGTGGTGCCATCGCCTGGGTGGACCCGGGCGGCAACCTGCGGGTCGGCCCGCGCAGTGCCGGTGCCCGCCCTGGTCCGGCCTGCTATGGCGAGGGCGGCGTCGAGCCCACAGTCACCGATGCCGATCTGGTGCTCGGCATCATCAATCCGGACAACTTCCTGGGGGGCCGCAAGAAGCTGGACGTGACGCTGGCCCGCAAGGCCATCGCCGAGCACCTGGCCACACCGCTGGACATGTCCGTGGACGAGGCGGCGGCTGCCGTGTATGAGATCCAGAATGCCCAGACCGCCGACCTGGTGCGCAAGGTCGTGGTCAACTCCGGGCAGGATCCCCGGGACTTCTCGCTGTACGCGTTCGGCGGAGCCGGGCCGATGCACTGCGCCAGCTACGCCCGAGACCTCGGGGCGCGCCAGGTCATCGTGCCGCTCGGTTCCACGGCCGCGGTGTTCTCCGCCTACGGGCTGGCCACCTCCGACATCGTGCTCACCGCCGAACGGTCCCAACCGGCTGAGATGCCGGTCGACCCGGCGCGAGTGACTGAGGTGTTCGAGTCCCTGGAGACCGAGCTGGCGACCCGGCTCGCCGAGCAGGAGCTCACCTTCCAGACCGTGCGCTACGAGCGGGAGGCCGACCTGCGCTACACCATGCAATTGGCCGAGGTGTCCACTCCGGTGCCGAACGGAAACCTCGACGCCGCCCAGGTCGCGGGCGTGGGAGCGGCGTTCGAGCGACGCTACGACGAGCTCTACGGCGAGGGCACCGGGTTTCCCGACGCCGGGCTGCAACTGATCACGTACCGGGTCCGCGCCACCGGCACCCTGACCGTCCGCCCCGAACTGCCCGATCACCTCCCCGGCGACGGCGAGCCGATCCCGTCCGGTACCCGGAACGTACTACTGGACATCACCGCCGGGGTCCAGCCGACCACGATCTACGACTACCGGGCGCTCGGCGCCGGGCATTCGATCACCGGCCCGGCGATCGTGGAGGCGCCGACCACCACGGTGGCACTGCCCCCGGGGACCCACGGCGTGGTGGACCGGCTCGGAAACCTTGTCCTGACCTTTGCCCCGGCCGAGTCGTCCGGCCTTCCCCACGCCAGGCCGGTGACGTCAGGTGCACCCAAGAAGGAGAGTGTCTGATGCCGTCCATCCCCATTGCCGGGTCCGAGCGATTCGCCCAGTCCGCGGCGCCGCTCGACCCCGATCAATCCTTCGGCGACCTGGTGCTGCACCGGGTGGAGGCCGATGACATCGCGGGCGTCGACGCGCTGACCTACGAGGTGATCCGGCACCGCCTAGTGGCGATCACCGACGACATGGGCGACGCGATCAAGCGAATGTCCGGATCGGTCGTGGTGACCGACTGCAACGACTTCGGCGCCGCGATCATGGACGAGCTCGGCGAGACCGTCCAGGTCGGCCTCTACAACATGCAGCTCGGTTCGTCGCTGGACATGGCGGGCCGCTGGACACTGCAAAACCGTTCGGCCAGCCCCGGCATCCATCCCGGCGACCAGTTCCTGCTCAACGATCCGTGGATCGGCGGCGGACTGCATCAGAACGACGTCACGGTGCTGGCCCCGCTGTTCTACGAGGGCCAGTTGTTCTGCTGGACCGGCGCGGTGGCGCACCAGGTCGACCTGGGCGGCGTCTCGCCGGGCAGCTGGTCGGTGGAGGGCCGCGACGTGTTCTGGGAATCGGTGCCCATCCCGCCGGTGACGATCGTCGAGGGCGGCCGGCTCCGCGCCGATGTCGAGGACATGTACCTGCGCCGGTCGCGGGTGCCCAAGCTGGTCGGGCTCGACCTGCGGGCCAAGATCGGCGCGAACAACGTCGCCCACGACCGGCTCACCACGCTGATCGACAAGTACGGCCCGGACACCGTCAAGGCCGTGATGAAACGGATGATGGACGACGCCGAGACCAGACTCCGCGCCAAGCTGCGTACGCTCCCCGAGGGCCAGTGGTCCGCGGTCGCCCACCAGGACGGGGGCCGGGCCGGCGACCGCGAGGTGCACAAGATCGTGGTGCGGATGACCAAGCAATCCGACCGGCTGCACTTCGACTTCACCGGAACCGACCCGCAGGTCGAGGGCGTCATCAACTGCACCCTGGCCGGGCTGCGCGGCGGCATCCTGCCGATCCTGCTGACCATGCTCTGTCCGGACATCCCTTGGGCGCCGGGCGGGATCTACCGCTGTATCGACATCACCAGCGAATCCGGCACGCTCAACAACTGCACCTTCCCGGCCGGCATCGGCAAGGCCTCGGTGAACTCCGCCTGGTCGACCCAGAACGCGGTGTCCGAGACGGTCGCTCAGATGCTCTCCACTCATCCGGAGCTGAGCCGCTCCGCGACGAGCGTGTGCAGCGGCACCTGGGACCTGGCCCTGCTGGCCGGCGTCGACCAGCGCGGCGGTGGCTTCGCCACCATGCTCTGCGACGCGATGGCGGGCGGGCTCGGCGCCAAGGTGGACGGCGATGGAGTCGACACCGGCGGGGTGAACTGTATCCCGATGGGCCGGACCGCCGATGTGGAGATCAACGAGTTCAGCTTCCCGATGCTTTACCTGTGGCGGCGCGAGGAGGTGGATTCCGGCGGGCCGGGCCGTTACCGGGGCGGGGTCGGCGGTTCCAGCTGCTTCATCCCGTACGACTCGCCGGTACAGGGAGTACACCTCGTGGTGTCGGCGAACGGCAAGGCGCTGCCCCAGGCACCCGGTTTGGCCGGCGGGTATCCGGCGGCGACCCAGTGGGACGTGCTGATCCGCGACTCGTCGGTGCGCCGCCAGCTCGCCGAGGGCGTTATCCCCGGCCGGATCGAGGACCTGGGCGGACGCGCGGACACCCTGCCGCCCCACCTGGAGACCGACCTCGGCGCCGACGACGTCTACTTCACCCACTGGCAGGGCGGCGGCGGACTCGGTGACCCACTGCTCCGCGAACCCGAGGCGGTCGCCCGCGACGTGGCACTGGGCAAGGTGTCCCCGCAGGCCGCCGAGCAGGTCTACGGGGTGCAGCTCACAGACCCGGCCGGCTCGGACGTCGATGCCGAGGCAACTGAACGGCTCCGCCACCACCTGCGCCGGGAACGCGCCGGACTGTCCTGAACGGAGACTGTCGATGGATCTCGACCTCAACCTGACTGTCAGCCCGGGAGGGCGTGTCGACTGCCGGCACTGTGGCGCACTGGTCGGTACGTCAACCGCCACCCCGCTCGACAGGGCGCTGCGCACCGAACGGCCCTCGAGCGAGGCCGGACCCGGAGTACACGCCGACCCCGCACGGTTCACCGACCGCTCTATCGTGCTGCGCCAGGTGTTCTGTCCGGGCTGCCTGGTGCTCCTGCAAACCGAGATCGTGCCTGCTGACGAACCCAGCTACCGAGAGTGGAGTTTGCGATGACGGCGCCGACGGACAGGCGTGCACTGGCGGGGAAGGTCGTCGTGGTGACCGGCGCCGCCCAGGGGATCGGTGCCGGGTACGCCCGCCGCCTGGTGGCAGAAGGCTGCCGGGTGGTGCTCGCGGACCGCAACGCGGACGCCGTCCGCGCCACCGCCGCGAGCCTGGCCGGACCGGGCAAGGCCACGGCGGCCGTGCTGGACGTCGCCGACCCGGGCAGCGGCGCCGAGCTGTCCGCCCTCGTAGAAGCGGAGTACGGCCGGCTCGACGGGCTGATCAACAACGCGGCGGTGTTCTCCACAATCGTCCAGAAGCCGTTCTGGGAGATCACTCAGCAGGAGTGGGACCAGGTAGTCACGGTCAACCTCAAGGGACCGTGGCTGGTGACCTCCGCGCTGCTGCCGCTGCTGCGCAGGTCGGAATCGGCGAGCGTGATCAACATCGGCTCTGACGCGGTGCCCATGGGCCGCTCGGGCTACCTGCACTACGTCGCGAGCAAAGGCGGGGTGCAGGGCATGACGTACTCCATGTCGCACGAGCTGGGCCAGTTCGGGATCCGGGTGAACACCCTCTCTCCCGGACCCGTCTACACCGAGATCGCCCGCGCCACGGTGAGCCCGGAGCAGAAGCAGGCGATGATCGACGCGCAGGCACTGCAACGCCCCGCGGTGTCCGAGGACATGGTCGGCCTTGCCGTGTTCCTGCTCTCCGACGACAGCGCCTACCTCACCGGCCAGACGATCAGCGTCAACGGCGGACTGGTCCACCGCTGACCCCATCACGCCCTGGCCGTCGGCATGCAATACCGACGGCCGGGGCACCGACTTGAGGGATGGTCTCATCTCACCAAGCGGCACCAGCACTTTGGGCCTGCCCTGGGTCGGCGGAGTACTACCCGTCTCGAATGTCCCGTCAGGTCGTAAGGAATTGCTGTACCTCCGACCGGTAGCAGCATCGGGGCGACAGGTTCCCACGTTCCATGCAAGAGCCCGGGCCAGACTCGCGCCGCCTTTGGGATCTCCCGCTGCAGGGCGACCCCCGAGGACCTACCAGCGCCTTCCGCTGCGGGTCGAGACAGAAGCCGACGACGTCGCGGACCTTGTCGGTGAACAGCGGATCCGTGTCGATGAACAGCGGATCCGTCGACAGTTTGCCGGTCGACATCAGCGTCGGTCTTCCGCAGGACCCCCGGCCACGGCTCGTCGCCGAGCCCGTCCAGGCTGTTCTCCAGGAAACGGCGCCGCCAGGTGCGGACCGCCTCCGGCGGGATGCACCGCGAGATCGCGGCGGTGCAGCACCCGGCTTCGAGTGACAGACCCGTTCGGCAGGCTGTCGTCGGCGCGGCCGCCGAGACGCTGCACGCGTACCACCATCGCGGATCCGCACGCGGGCAAGCGGCCGGATTTCCCGCAGCGCGATTTCACGCCGTCGGCCAGGCTGAATACCCGTTGGTGCCAGAACCAGCTTCCCCGCCCCCGCGACGGCGCCGGGCGCCGCCCCGCGGGCGTTCCAGTGCCGACGACTCCGCTCAGCAGGTCGTGGCAGCCGGTGCCCGGAGCGGCGCCCCGGTCACAAGTCGAGGACCAGACGTGGGCAGGCGGCCCGGGACACGCAGATGAGCATCGTGTCGTTCGCCGCCTGCTCCTCCGGCGACAGCAGACTGTCGCGGTGGTCGACCGCGCCTTCCAGCACGGGAGTCTCGCAGGTCCCGCAAGTCCCTTCCTGGCAGGACGAAGGCACCGACACCCCGGCTTCCCTGACCACCTCCAGGATCGACTTGTCCAGGGGCACTTCGAGGGTCATTCCGCTTGCCGCAAGCTCCACCCTGAATGGGTCCGAGAACACTGGCTCGCCGACGTCCTTGGGCGCGAACCGTTCCACATGCGATGTGCCGGAAGGCCACCGCGCGGAACGCTGCTCCACCGCCTCCAGCAGGGGTTCCGGCCCGCAGCAGTAGATGAGCGTGCCGGACTGGGGGGAGGCGAGAACGCCGTCCAGGTCGATCAACCCCACCTCGTCCTGGGCGTAAAGGGTGACCCGTGCCGGCTGATCGTTGCCGCTCTGGAGCGCGTCAAGGTCGTCGAGGAAGGCCATCGACACGCGGCTGCGGCCGCCGTAATGAAACTCCCACTCCGCTCCGCTCCGGTGGGCGGCATGTGCCATGGGCAGGAGCGGGGTTACGCCGATGCCGCCGGCGATGAACACGTAGCGCGCGGCCGGGAGGAGTTCGAAGTTATTGCGCGGGCCGCGGACGTCGAGCTCGTCGCCCACTCGCACCCGGTCGTTGAGAAAGACGGAGCCGCCCCGCCCGTCAGGCTCCCGCAGAACGCCGATCCGCCATGCCGACCGCTCGGCGGGATCGCCGCACAGCGAGTACTGCCGCACCATGCCGCCGGGCAGGAGGACATCGATGTGTGCTCCCGGGGACCAGGACGGAAGAGGAGCGCCGAGCTGATCCGCCAGCTCAAGGATCACGACCCCCTCCGCGCCTTGCTTCCGGCTGACGACACGAAGCCGCAGATCGGTCTCGTCGTGGGTTGTGTGCACGAGAACTCCTCGTCAGGTGGCGGCTACGCCTCGGGCATGTCGATCAGCAGATCCTCGCCGTCCGCCAAAACCCGGTACGTACGGATCGGCTCCATGGCGGGAAGGGCGACCGCCGCCCCGGTGGTGAGATCGAATCGGCCGAAGTGCCATGGGCACTCGATCTCGCAGCCGAGCAGCTCACCCTCGCTGAGCGACTCCTCCTCGTGGCTGCATTGGTCATCGACGGCGAACAGGCGCCCGTCGTCCGTGCGGGCCACGCACAGCGCCCGCCCGGCCACGACCACGCCGCGCAGGCCCCCCGCGTGCAGGTCTGTACCCAATGGCACCCGGTGCAGGCTCATCTCAGGCCCCCTGTCCGGTCGGCGCGAACTCGATCGGATACGAGTCCCAGAGCCCGTTCATCCGGCCCAGCCGGTCGTTCCTGACCGCGGGGCGGTCACGATCACGGCGAACCCCGGCCGAGAACAGTGCCTTGAGGGTCTGGACATGGCTGCCGTTCACCCCGTCGCCGCCAACGACCACCGGCATGCCGTAACACATGTGGCGTCCGGCACCGAAAGCGACTCCATAGGGCGATACTCCGTCGGGAAGCGGCCGGCCCGGGAGGAAGGTGTCGGCCTCGGGGCCGAACACGTCCCGATCGCGGTTGGCGGCCCCGATGTCCAGGGCGACATGCTCACCCGCGGACAGCTTCCTGCCCGAGGTGAGCGTCACCGGTTCGGTCGCCGTCCGGTAGAACAGCGGGACGATGGGGTGCAGCCGCAGCCCCTCGGCGACCGCCTGTGCGAGGAACCTCTCGTCGCTGAGACGGTCGGCGCCGTCCGCGTGCCGCTCGCGCCAGGTGAGGCACTCATCCAGGGCATTGACGAGCGTGAAGGAGCTGGAGAATGTTCCGGCGTTGATGAAGTCGGTGACCGCTTCACGCAGCTGCAACCCCTGGTCACCGGTCCATGCCGGATCCAGCTCGCGGGCCATGAGGGTGAGCAGATCGTTGGGCAGGGCAGCTTCCGCCTCCGGCGTGGTGGCCGCCTTGACCAGCTCGACGCGCCGCGCGAAGGCCGGCTCGAAGTACCGGACGCGGAAGTCCTCCTGCGCCTCGATGCCCCGGGCCATAACCGGTCCGCGGTCTCCCTGCATGTACCACGAACGCATCGCCTCCTGGATCGGGTCGGCCGCTTTTCGCAGCCGTTCGGCGTCCTCAAGCGTGTCCACCCCGTCCAACCCGATCAGGGCGGCGGCCAGTTGGAAGAAGGCGACGCGGGCGAACAGGACCATGTCCGCGCGCGGCACGCCATCGTCGCCCGGGGCCTGGAGGGCGAGCCGAAGGTTGCGTTCGACCGTCGGCATGAGCACTTCCGACCGGAAGCGCCGCTCGCCCTGACCACGCAGCAGCCGGCCCATCACCCGTCGCCGGGCGCGATGCTCAGGCCCGTCGATCTGCCGCACCGTCTCCCCGCGGAAGCCCTCGGTGCCGTCGTGGAGGAAGGGCGCCATCACCTGCGACCGGAAGATCTCCTCAACATCGCGGAAACTCGTGATCGGGTTGATCGTCGCGGGGTCTGTCACCGCGTTGTGGTACGGGCACGCGCTGGAATCAGTAGGGGGCATCGTTTCTCTCCTGTCGTGCTGCGACTGATGGGCGTGACGGGGGACGAACCGCTTCCCCCTCATCAGGTACGGGCGACGGCCATGGTCGAGGCCGGGAACAGGTCCTCCGCGGCGGGGCGGTCGGGAATGAGCCCCTGCTCGTGGGCGTAGCGCACGAACGTCTCGATGGTGTGGCGATTGCGGTCCACGCCGTACGGCCAGAAGTCCCGGGTGCCAAAGACCCGCTCGGTCTCCTCGGCCTCGGCCATCAGCCAGGGCAGTGTGCACTTGGCGGCCGCCGGTTCGAACAGGTCATGAAGGGCGATCGCCTTGGCTTCCTCGAACCCCTTCATGAGCGAGCGCGCGAGCCACGGGTGGGCTTCCAGTACGTCCGTGCGGATGACCACGGTATGCATGATCGGGAAGATCCCGGTCCGCTGGTAGTACGCCTTCTCCTCGTGCCGGTAGTCCGGGAACAGACGCTGGATGTGCGCCGCCCCCTCCCCGAACCCGACGGGAGCGTGCGCGGTGTAGATCGCGTCGATCTCGCCTCGCTCCAGGAGTTCGGAGAGCGTGTCGTCCGGTCCGATCGGCGACAGGTCGATGCCCTCGGGCCGGCGCGGCGCGCTGTCCAGACGGCCCGGTTCGGTCAGTCCGCCCTGGTGATAGCTCACCGCGTCGAGGGGAATGCCGTAGTCGTCGGCGAGCATGCCGCGGATCCATACGCCGGCCGTCTGCTGGTACTCCGGCACCCCGACGCGCTTGCCCACCAGGTCGGATGGTTCCTTGATGCCGCTGCGAGCGTTCACGTAGATCGCGGAGTGGCGGAACATCCGGGAAGGAAAGACTGGAATCGCGACCATGTGCCGCCGCTGAGTGAAGAACGACCCGAGGTACCAGGCGAGGCTCATCTCCGACACATCGAACTCGGCATGGCGGAACATGCGATGAAAGCTCTCGGGCATCTCCATCGAAAGGTAGTTGAGGTCGACGCCCTCTACAGTGACGCGCCCGTCGCTGAGTGCCCGCGTGCGGTCGTAGTTCCAGCAGGCCAGGTCAATGGGCAAACCCATGTCATGTGACTCCTTAACTCGGGGCCCGACCGCGCGAACCTGCGGCACCGAGTGGGTCACGATCAGCTTTCACCGGGCAGTTCCTCCCGATGCGTCAACGGTGCCGGCCCGAAGCGTGGCACGGGTCGTTGTCTGCGACGCTACGACTCCGCCCGCTGGCCGGTGACCAATATTCTGCTCTCGGGAAAGTCGGCCTGGCCCGCTCCGGTTTCAGTCGGTGACGCCGATCCCGCAGGCGCGTAGTTCGCGTTCAAGCTCGCGTCGGGTGTTGTGCATGAGCTCGATCGCGTTGCTCTCGAACAGCGCGCGGAACCGGGTCTTGGGAGTCGCGACGGAGAATGCGGCCATCACCGTCGGGCGGTGGGCGATGACCACCATGCCGACATCGGCGACGTCGGCCTCGGCTTGCTCGACGCTGATGGCGTGTCCGTTGCGGCGGATGAGATCGAGTTCGGCGAGCAGGGCGTGGAAGGTCGGTTCGTCGAGTTGTTCGCCGGCGAGTTCGGTGCTGGTGCCGCGGTAGAGACCCTGGAGGGTGGGGCGATCGAGTCCGGCGAGCAGGGCCTTGCCGCCGGCGGTGTGCCGCGCCGGGAGCACGGCCCCCTGCCGGTCGCCGATCCTGAAGACGTTGTCGGCCTCGATGCTCAGGAGGAACCGGACTCGGGTGCGGCCCCGGATCATGAGATTCACTGTTTCGTCCAGTTGGCTGGACAGGTTCTCCAGGTGCGGCGCGGCCAGGTTGCGCAGCTGTCTGACCCAGCTGAGTCCGGCGGGCCCGTTCCCCATCCCCGGGCCGGGCAGATAGGCGCGGTGTTCGTCCTGGATGGCGAAGCCGCGATAGACGAGCGTGGACAGCAGCCGGTGGGCGGTCGACTGCGCCACCCCGAGTTCTCGTGCGGCGTCCTTGAGCTGTATCCGGCCCTCGTCGCGCAGCAGTTGCACCAGTCGCAGGGCGTTGTCGACCGAGGCGACCAGATACGCCGGCCGCTGCTGGAGCTGACCAGTGGCGACCTTGCGGAACGGGACCGCCCTGGACGGGGTCAATATCATGCGGGGTCGGGGGTGGGCGTCGACTTCCGGCGCTGGGCCGCTCGACCAGGGGGCGGTCGTCATCGTGACCATTACCTTCCTCGAGTCGCCGATTGAACCGATGGGCATGGTCGGCCACCGGGCCACCGGCGTCGTTACGCCACAGCGTGAACTACGAAACCACGGTTGAGCAATACCGAGGTGAACGCGTTCAGCACATGCCTGAACAGGCATGGCTGCCGACGAAGTGCGCATTGGACGGGCTCGGCCGGCGGCGTGACGATGACTGGGCCCGGCCGTGCGACATGGCCACGGACGGCGTACGGCGGACCGGGACACGAGTCGAGAAACGGAAAGCGGGCACATGGCGACACACGACCTACGGTGGATCCGCAACTTCGTCGACGGACGGTTCGTCGATCCCGACGACACGAAGGGCTTCGACAACATCGACCCGGCTACCGGGCAGGTATGTGCTTATGTGTGTGAGGCCGACCGGTCCCTGGTGGACCGCGCGGTGCGATCGGCGCGGCGGGCGCTGCACGGCGGCTGGGCCGAGGCCCCGGTTCGGGAACGCACCGCCCTGCTGCGCCGGGTGGCGGACCGCATCGAGGAACGCTTCGACGAGTTCGTGGCCGCCGAGGTCGCGGACACCGGCAAGCCGGTCGTCCAGGCACGGGAGCTGGATGTGGCGCGGGCGGTGGCCAACTTCCGTACCTTCGCCGACGTCGTCGCCGCCGCGGGCCAGGAGTCCTTTGTCACCGATCTCCCCGGCAGCCGTCAGGCGCTGAACTACGCGGTGCGCAAGCCGCTCGGCGTGGTCGCGGTGATCGTGCCGTGGAACCTGCCGCTGCTCCTCCTCACGTGGAAGGTGGCGCCTGCGCTGGCCTGCGGCAACGCGGTCGTGGTCAAACCCAGCGAAGAGACCCCGTCGACAGCGGTTCTGCTGGCCGAGGTGCTGGCGGAGGCCGGCCTGCCGTCCGGCGCCTACAACGTGGTCCACGGGTTCGGTGCCGACTCCGCCGGCGAGTTCCTGACCTCACATCCCGGCATCGACGGGGTGACCTTCACCGGGTCGTCCGAGACCGGCGCCCGGGTGATGGCGACGGTGGCGCCGCGGGTGCGTCCGGTCTCCTTCGAACTGGGCGGCAAGAACGCGGCGATCGTGTTCGAGGATGTGGACCTGGACGAGGCGCTGACCGGGCTGAGCAGGTCGGTGTTCACCAACACCGGGCAGGTGTGCCTGTGCACCGAGCGGGTCTATGTCCACCGGCGCATCTTCGAGGACGTGGCCGCCGGTCTGGTCGACCGGGCGCGGGCACTGCGGCTCGGCGACCCGTGCGACGAGCGGACCACGACGGGGCCGCTGATCTCCCAGGCGCACCGGGACAAGGTCATCGGCCACTTCACCCTCGCCGAGGAGGCCGGAGCCAAGGTGCTGACCGGCGGAAACATACCGGAGCTCGGAGCGAAGCTCGATGGCGGCTCGTGGGTCGAGCCGACCCTGTGGACCGGACTGTCGAATGCGGACCGCCCGGTGTGTGAGGAGATCTTCGGTCCCGTCGCGGCGCTGATCCCCTTCGACACGGAGGAGGAGGCAATCGCACTGGCCAATGACACCGAGTACGGCCTGGCCTCCTCGGTGTGGACCAACGACCTGCGCAGGGGCCACCGGGTCGCCCAGCGCATGAAGGTCGGAATGTCCTGGGTGAACACCTGGTTCCTCCGGGATCTGCGTTCGCCCTTCGGCGGCGTCGGCCTGTCCGGCATCGGCCGGGAGGGCGGCGAATCGTCCCTGCACTTCTACACCCAACCCACGAATGTGTGCGTGCTCCTGTGAAGCTGATCGCCGTTATCGCCCTCGATCTCGCCCCGCGGCAGGCGCGGACCGCCCCTGGCGGCGCGTCGTGACCGATCACGGGGAGATCCACGCGCTGGCCCGGCGCCTCGACGACGCCCAGCGGAAACGGACGGAGACACCGAGTCTCGTCGATACGGCCACGCTCGACGTAGCCACCGCCTATTCCGTTCAGGAGGAGCTGCTGGCCCGCAGGACCGGACGCGGTGAGCGCGTGGTCGGCGTCAAGCTGGGGTTCACCAGCGAGGCGAAGATGGCGCAGATGGGTGTCTCCGAAGTGATCGCCGGGCAGCTCACCGACGCGATGCGCGTCGCCGACGGCGGCGAGGCCGACCTGCGCCGGTTCATCCACCCGAAGGTCGAGCCGGAGGTCGCCTACCGGCTCGTGCGCGACATCGACCCGGACGAGCCGGCGCCGGATGTGGCCTCCATTGTGGACGCCGTCGCACCGGCCATCGAGATCATCGACTCGCGATACCTGAATTTCCGGTTCACATACACCGATGTCATCGCCGACAACACCTCGGCCGCCGGATTCGCGATCGGGACATGGCGACCGGTCGAGGACGTCTCGGACCGAGAGGTGCGCCTGCGGGTGGGCGACCGTGAGGTGTTCGGGTCCACGGCGGCAATCCTGGGTGACCCCGCCCGCGCCCTGCACGCCCTGCTGGAGCTGGCCGGCCGACGACGCATTCCCTTGCGTGCCGGGCAGATCGTGCTTGCCGGAGCGGCTACCGAGGCCGTCCCGCTGGGGCCTGGGCGCGTCGAGGCAGCGGTCGCCGGGCTCGGCACAGTGTCGTTGAAGGGAGTCTGAGTGCACACGTCACGGGTCATCGAAGGGCGGGCACGACCACGTGGCCGCTTCCCGCACGTAAAGGTCGTCGGCGACCTGGTCTTCATCTCCGGCACGAGCTCGCGCCGGCCGGACGACACGCTCGCGGGCGCCGAGGCGGACGAACAGGGCACGACCAATCTGGACATCAGGGTGCAGACCCAGGCGGTGATCGAGAACCTCCGCGCGATCCTCGCGGAGGTCGGCGCCGAGCTCGGCGACCTCGTCCAGATCACCACGTTTCTGGTGTCGATGAACGACTTCGGCGGCTACAACGAGGTCTACGGCGAGTACTTCGACGAGTCAGGCCCGACCCGGACAACCGTCGCGGTGCACCAGCTGCCGCACCCACACCTGCTCATCGAGATCCAGGCGGTAGCCCATGTGCCACGGCGCGACCAGCCGTAGTCGGTGCTTGCGGCCCAACCACCACAGACGCAGCGCCGGCCAGCCGGCCGCGCGCCCGACTCCCGGAGATGCCAGATGACCGAGATCCCTCCAGTGATCGACTTTCAGGGCTGGATCGAGGAGCATGAACACCTGCTCAAACCACCGGTGAACAACCGGACGATGGAACTGGGCAAGGACTTCATCGTGCAGATCGTCGGTGGGCCCAACCAGCGCACCGACTACCATGTCGACCCCTACGAGGAGTGGTTCTACCAGATCAAGGGCGACATCCAGGTCAACCTGATGACGGACAACGGCCCGAAAGCCGTACACATCAAGCAGGGGCAGGTCTGGTTGCTGCCCGGCAACATCCCGCACTCCCCGCAGCGCCCCGACCCGGAATCCATTGGCCTGGTCATCGAACGGGTCCGCGAAGAAGGCACACTGGAGAAGTTCCAGTGGTACTGCCAGACCTGCGATCTGCTGATCTACGAGACGGAACTCCAGGTGCGCGACATCGTCGCGGATCTCCCCCCGGTGTTCAACCGGTTCTACGCCGATGAGTCGGCTCGGACCTGCCCGAAGTGCGGCGCCCTCCACCCCGGGGTCGGATGAGATGGGTGGAATGATCGACGTCCACTCCCACTATGTCCCGCGCGGCTGGCCCGATTTGACCGCGGACGCCGGCACCGAGGCGCCCTGGCTGAAGATCGAATCCGAGCTCGACGCGGTGATCATGATGGGCACCCGCGAATTCCGGCGCGTCCAGGCGAACTGCTGGGACGCCGAGGCCCGGCTGGCCGACATGGACGCGGACGGCGTGCAGACCCAGGTGGTGTCACCCACCCCGGCCTTCTTCAACTACGGGCGCACGGCCAAACAGGCATCGCGGATCTCCCGAGTCTTCAACGACCTGGCGCTCGGCATCGTCGCGGACGCGCCGGACCGACTCCTTCCGTTCTGCCAGGTTCCGCTGCAGGACCCCGATCTGGCCTGCCGCGAGCTCGAACGGTGCGTCGCCAACGGCCATCGCGGAGTGGAGATCGGCAACCACATCGGCGACCACGACCTCGACCATGCGGGGGTGGTGACCTTCCTCCAGCACTGCGCGGCGCTGGGTGTGCCCGTCTTCGTACATCCCTGGGACATGCCGAGCTCGCCGCGGTTGGACCGATGGATGGCGCAATGGCTCACGGGGATGCCCGCGGAGACGCACCTGTCCATCCTCTCGCTGATCCTGGGAGGCGCCTTCGACCGGATCGACGAGAGCCTGAAGATCTGCTTCGCCCACGGTGGCGGCTCGTTCGCCTTCTGGCTCGGCCGCGTGGAGAACGCCTGGCACGGGCGGAACGATGTCATCGGCACATCGGAATTTCCGCCCTCCCACTACATCGGGCGTTTCCACGTCGACTCGGTGGTCTTCGACGAGCGCGCGCTGCGGCTCCTCGTCGACACCGTGGGTGCGCACCGCGTCCTGGTCGGCAGCGATTACCCCTACCCCTTGGGGGAACGGCCGGTCGGCGACGTCGTGCGCAAGAGCGCCTTCCTCGACGACACGGCACGGCACCTGATCAGCCATGCGAACGCGGCGCGTTTCCTCGGCCTGACCTGAAGGGTTGTCCGGTAACCGCCGGCCCGGTGGGCGGGCTCGTACCGGGTGGTGGCGTCCCATGGTGAGCGGACGTTCGTGGCCGGTGATCCGGCCGGTGCCCGGGGCCTGTTCCCCGGGAAGGCGGCCGGGGGACAAGCCTGCCCGCACGAGGAGGTCGGGGCGGATCTGTCCGGGGGCTCGATTCGTCGTCGGTGGTACTGCTCGCCGCGCGGCGCCGCCCGGTCCGCGCGGTGACCTACGCGAGTGAGCCTGCGAGCACGGAGGACACGGCGTTCGCCGCCAGGGTCGCCGCGCACGGGGGCCTCGAACAGCACGTGTGCCAGGGCGGGCCGCGGACCTGGCACTTCGCGCGGCCCGCACCGGTGGCGGAGGACAGCCCGACGCTGTCCACCGCCATCGCGGGAATGGCCGCCACCCATCTGGAACCGGCGGCCGGCCTGGGAGCGCAGGTGACGGGTGGCGCACCCCCGACGGACGCACGCTCATGCCGCAGACGCTGCGTGCCTCCGCCCGGCGGAAGCCGGACTTACGGGCCGGGGAGTGGGACGACTGGGCGGCACTGCGGCTCAACGGCGCCGCAGCCCGCGAGGAGACCCTCCTCTACGCACCGCCGTACGTCCGGTGTGTCCGTTCCTCGACACCGCGGTCGTCCGGGGGAGCCGAGCGCCGCGAGGCAGCGCCCCTCCTCGCCCGGACGCTGCTCCTTGCCGAAGGGCTGGTAGGCGCACCGCGGGGCCGCGGACGACGGCTGGCCTCTCAGCTGTTACGGCGTAGCGCGCGGGACAGGCCGAGCGCAGTCGTGCGCACGGCAGGCGCGGCCTGGGCGGGGTGGAAGCGGATGCGAGGCACGGCGACCGACAAGGCGGCGATGCCGCCGCCGTCGAAGACCGGTGCGGCGATGCAGCTGACGTCGGGCGCCGCCTCCTGCTCATCGTAGGCGAGCCCGGAGGCCGGCACCTGCTCGACGGCGGTGCGCAAACGCCGCGGGCCGGTCGGAGAGTGGGAGGTGAGCCGGGGAGTGGAGCGGTCAGCACCTCATCGATCAACTCGGGGCCGGAGAAGGCCAGCAGCGCCTTGCCGACGCCGGTGCAGGTCAGCGGCAGTCGGCCGCCGACCCGGGAGGGAAGCGACAGTGTGTCGTGTCCGGGGATGCGCTCCAGATGGACGACCTCGTGGCCCTCGTGGACGCCGAAGTGCACGGTCTCGTGGGTGGCTTCGTAGAGGTCTTGCAGGAACGGCAGGACGGTCTCGCGCAACCCGTGGCGGCGCGGCGCCAGGGTCCCGAGCTGGAACAGCCGTCCCCCGAGGCGGAATTCACCGCCGTCGCGCTCCAGGTAGCCGAGCCGCACCAGGTCGGCGGCGATGCGGTGGACCGTGGTCTTGGTCAGTCCTGTGCGCCGAGAGAGTTCCGCCAGGCAATACGGACCACCGGTGGGTCGGAAGCAGCCGAGGACGGAAATCGCCTTTCGAACGCCGCCTGGCCGCCGCACCCGGGCGCCGCGTCGTCGGCCGCAAGATCGGCTGACCTCACCCTCCGTCCAGCGGCAACTCGGCGTCGACCAGCCTGACTTCGGTGCGCTGCTGTCGGACATGGCCGTACCCGACGGTGGCGTCGTGCCGGCCGGAAAGTTGCTGCAGCCCAAGGTGGAGGCGGAGGTCGCCCTTGTGCTCGGCGCCGACCTGCCGCACGTCGAGCCGACCGTGGCCGACGTGCTGAGTGCCGTCCTTCGCGCTGCCCGCGCTGGAGATGTGGACAGCCGCATCACCGACTGGGACATCACCCTCGTCGACACCGTCGCCGACAACGCCTCCAGCGGCCTGTTCGTGCTGGGCGGCGCGCCCGTGCCACTGACCGCCGTCGATCTGCGCAGCGTGTGGACGATCCTCACCCGCGGCGGCGAGAAGGTCTCCGCCGGCAGCAGCGCCGACTCTCTGGACGGGCCGCGATGAGTTCGCAGACGTGGAAACCGTCTTCGACACCACCTCCGCGGGCGCGCACCGGCGCCATGACGAGGTACTACGCGGCGCGGGCCGCACCGTGATCGACCTCACCTGCGCCGCCATCGGCCCGTGCCGGTGCGGGAGCCATCGAGATCGCCCACGGCGACGGCCTGTCCGGATCCAGCATGACGTACGGCATCGGGGCCCACACCGACTGGGAGTGGATTGAGGCCGTCGTCGGCGCCGTCGGTAGCGCCGTTCCCACCACACTCCTGCTCCCCGGCATCGGCACCCTCGCCGGCCTGCAGCAGGCCCACCGCCTCGGCATCCGGTCGGTGCGCGTCGCCACCCACTGCACCGAGGCCGACATCGCCGCCCAGCACATCGCCGCCGCCAGAGAGCTGGGCATGGATGTGGTCGGTTTCCTGATGATGTCCCACATGGCCGAGCCCGTGGAACTGGCCCGGCAGGCCAGGCTGATGGAATCCTATGGTGCCCACTGCGTCTACGTCACCGACTCCGGCGGCCGGCTCACCATGGACGGCGTCCGCGACCGCTTCCGCGCCTACCGCGACGTCCTCGACCCCGGCACGGAGCTGGGCATCCATGCCCACCACAACCTCGCCCTCGGAGTCGCCAACACGGTGGTGGCCGTCGAGAGCGGCGCCGTACGTGTGGACGCCTCGCTCGCGGGCCAGGGCGCGGGTGCCGGCAACTGCCCGCTGGAGGCATTCATCGCCGTCGCCGACCTGATGGGCTGGAAGCACGGTTGTGACCTGTTCCCGCTGATGGACGCCGCCGACGACCTCGTACGACCTCGTACGACCTCTCCAGGACCGCGAAGTGCGCGTAGACCGGGAGACGCTCACCCTCGGCTACGCGGGCGTGTACTCCAGCTTCCTCCGGCACGCGGAGGCGGCCGCCGTCCGCTACGGCCTGGACACCCGCTCCGTCCTGGTCGAGGTCGGCCGTCGCCGCATGGTCGGCGGGCAGCAGGACATGATCACCGACGTCGCCCTCGACCTGTCCCCGCATAGGCCCGAACAGTGACCGGTTCCAGCCGTTAAGGTGAGCGAATGCAGGTTCCGCGGCTCTTGGACGGACGGTTGAAGTTCCGCCATCTGGTACTGCTTGATGCGTTGGCGCGGCAACGCAGCGTGGTCGGCGCCGCGGCCGAGTTGCACATCACTCAACCGGTGGTCACCCGCGGTCTGCACGAGCTGGAGGAAATCCTCGGCGTCCAGCTCTTCGAGCGCGGCCCACGCGGAATCACGCCGACGGTGTTCGGTGAGGCGTTCACCGAACACGCCCGTGCGATGCTGGCGCAGGCGTCGGAGGCGGGACGGCACATCGTCGAGCTGGCCGATGCCGCCCGGGGCACGGTCGTGGTCGGCACGCACCTGGCCGGCTCGAACGTGCTGCTGCCGCACGCGATCGCGATGCTCAAGCAGCAGCGCCCCCACCTCACTGTCGTCGTGCGGGAGGCATCTCCCAAGGCGCTGCTGGTGGAGATGGAGGCAGGTCGCGTCGACCTGATCGTCGGCCGGCTCACCGCGCCGTCCGACGATCGCTGGGAGCGGCAGAAGCTCTACGACGAGTCCATCGAGCTCGCGGTCCGCGCCACGCATCCGCTGGCCGGCCGGACGGACGTCGAAGTGCCGGTGCTGGCCGAGTACCCGTGGATCCTGCCGGGGAGGGAAACGAGCCTGCGCGGCGAACTCGAGGGATTCTTCGCCCGGCACGGCATCTCCCTACCCGCGAATCGCGTCGAGACCACGTCGTTCCTCACCGTGCGGCAGCTGTTGCTGGACGCCGACGTCATCGCCGCCCTGCCGAGCCTGATCACCCGGGAAGACGCCCGTCTCACTGGGCTGGCCGTCCCGCTGGAACTGGTGGGCCACAGCGTCGGCTTGACGCTGTCGAAGAAGCGCTGGCTGAGCCCCGCCGCCCAGACGTTGATCCGCTGTCTGTCGGACAGCGCCACGACGATGACGGGGGCCAACACCCCGGACGAGCCGGGGCCCACCCGCTAGCTTGACTCTGTCGGGGATCTTGGAGCCGCCGAAGTCGGCTGCCCAGGGTTCGCCAGGACTTCGGCCGGGGTATCTCGCGCTGGTCGAGGTAGTTCTGGAAGGCAGTCGGTCGGCGCGGCGTGTGGGTCTCCTCGGTTGGCGGCAGTCCGTAGAGGCGCTCGATGTTGACGTCGATGGCCATCAGGACGTGCTGGATGTGGGCCTTTCTCTGTCCTCGGTAACGGCAGCGGCGCATGCCATGCCCGTGGGCGAACTCGTTGACCGTGCCCTCCACTCCGGAGCGGACCGCGTAGCGGGTCTTCCACTCGGCTGTCTGTTGCTCGGTGCGGACGCGAAGGTGCAGGTCGCGGAGTTCTCGTAGGGGAAAGCCCACGGTGCGGGTGCTTTCGCGGGAGGTGGTGCATCGGGTGCGCGCCGGGCAGGGCCGGCACTGGCTTTTGGTGAACCTGGCCACGATCAGCGGAGCCGCTGTGGGTGAGGAGGTCGGGTAGGGGCCGTGCCAGCCCTGGCTGACCTGGCCCTGGGGGCAGGTGACCTGCTGACGGTCGTAGTCGATGTGGAAGTCGTCCCGGGCGAGGCCCTCGTCCCGGCGGTGCTGACGGGTGGGGTTGCTCCGCAGTGGTCCAGAGACGGTGACCTGGTGTTCACGGGTGGCTTGTTCCAGGTGGGACAGGGAGGTGTAGCCGGCATCGACCAGGTGCTCGGCGGGCGGGAGTCCGCGGCGGGAGAGGCGGGTGTGGATGCCGGGCAGGACCTTGCTGTCGTGGGTGGTGGCCGCGGTGGTGGCCACGTCCGTGATCACGTTGGGGTCGTCGGGAGCACAGGTCTCGGTCAGGTGAGCGGAGAACCCCTTCCAGCTTGATGTGTCCGTGCCGTGCGTAGCGGGCCGAGGTGTCATAGGGCGATACGACCGCCCGGGACGAGGGCGGCAGCCCGGGTCCGTCTTCCGTCTCAGTGGTGCGCCAGCGCAGGTGTCCTGCGGTGTCACCGTGGTAGTTCCGCACCATGATCTGGCGCAGGGCCTGGATGCGAGGACCGGAGGTGCGGTCTGCTCCGTGCCGGTTGAGGTGTTCCAGGAGCCGGACGGCGTCGTTTCCGGTGGCAAGGATCCTGGTCTTGGGCTTGGTGGGGTTCTTGCCCAGGCGGACCGGTCGGCCGTAGCGGCGCCCCCAGTCCTCATCGACCAGCTCGTCCAGCAGGTGTGGGGAGGTGCCGGCGGCCTCTTCCAGTGCGGCGCGGACCGCCTCGGTGACCAGCTCCAGGCGGGTCAGGTCACGCACTGCGGTCAGGACATGGGTGGAGTCGGTGCGCTGAGTGGTGCGCTCGTGCACCAGGCCGGCCTCCTTGAGGCGAGCCAGCGCGAGGTCGAGGAGGCGGTCAGCACCGTCGCCTTCGGCGAGACGATCGCGGAAATCGGCCAGCACGCTGTGATGGAACCCGGGGTCGTCCAGCTCCATGGCGTGAAGTCGGCCCGGAGCGCGGTCCCGGCCTTTCGACCGAGCCGTTTCTCCGGACCGCTTCCCGCACCCGCCGTGCGCCTCTCAACGCAACGGGCGCTCCGCAAGCCCCGGTACTTCTCTGAGAGCGTGTCTGAGATCTGCCGTATCGGCCGTCCGGGTGGCTCGTTGAGTGGTGTGTGAGTGCTGGCAAGGACGACTATCCGTCTGAACTGACCGATGAGCAGTGGGCGTTGATCGAGCCGCTGCTTCCCGCGCCGAGGACGGGCCGGAAGGGCGGGCGGCGGGAGAAGCACCCGCGTCGGCGGATCGTGGAGGCGATCTTGTACCTGGCGCGGACCGGGTGCCAGTGGCGGTACCTGCCCAAGGACTTTCCGCCCTGGCCGACGGTGTACTGGTACTTCACCTGGTGGCACGACGACGGCACGGTGGAGAAGGTCCACGACGCCCTGCGGGTCAAGGTCCGCCAGGCCGACGGCCGCAACCCGGAACCGTCCGCCGGCCTGGTCGACTCCCAGTCGGTGCGCGCCGCGGACACCGTACCCAAGGCCACCAGCGGCTTCGATGCGGGCAAGAAGACCAAGGGCCGCAAGCGGTTCATCGTCACCGACACCCTCGGTCTCCTGCTGACCGTGCACGTGCTGGCCGCAAACGTCCAGGACCGCGACGGCGCCAGGCGCTCCCTGCTGTGGACCCGCCTGGACCACCCCACCGTGAGCAGGATCTGGGCCGACCAGGGCTTCGCAGGCAGGCTCGTCGAGTGGTGCGGCACGGTCTTGCGCCGCGCCTTGGACATCGTCCGCAAGGATCCCGGGCAACGGGGCTTCAAGGTGCAGCCCAAGCGGTGGGCGGTGGAGCGCACCTTCGCGTGGATCACCATGCGACGCCGCCTGGCCTGCGACTACGAACGCGGTCCGGCACACTCCGAAACCATGATCCGCTGGGCCATGACCGACGTGATACTCCGCCGGCTCACCCGAGGCCAACCCGCCGTACGCCAAGGCCCCCACCCACTACGAAAAACCATCCCGTAGCCGATCTCAGACACGCTCTCAGCTTCGAGTCGGCTTTCACGCCGGAACGACTTGCCGAGGCATTCCCCGGCACGACGCTCCAACGGCTACGTGATATCAAGAAGCAGATCGATCCCGACAACGTGTTCCACCAGAATTTCCCCGTCGCTGATGTTCCGGCCGGGAAGA
Organism: Streptomyces sp. NPDC004752; assembly: GCF_053601275.1. Taxonomy (NCBI): domain Bacteria; kingdom Bacillati; phylum Actinomycetota; class Actinomycetes; order Kitasatosporales; family Streptomycetaceae; genus Streptomyces; species Streptomyces sp. NPDC004752. The sequence continues at coordinate 53,574 of NZ_JBSGBN010000006.1, forward strand.
ATGCGGGTGAGTGAGTGCACTCCCCGCGCGCGGGATGATCCTTCCTCCGGTGATCGGGGCCTGGGGAGCTGTCCCGGCAGTCGGCCTGTGCGGACCGGCGTGCCCGACTCCGCGGATTTCCACCGCCGCTACGAGCACACGGACGGCCGCTTCCAGGTTTCGTCGCCTCAGTCCGGACGCGACGCACGGGAGCAGGAGCCCCGAGTGCGGTGGCCCGGCCGTCTCCGATCCAATGCGTCCGCCGCCCTCCGGCGCCTGTCCGCGGGTGACACCGGCAGGCTCTCGGCCGCGGTGTGGCGGAGGCGGAGCCGGGCGGGGACAACGAACTGCCGGGCAGATACCCGTCACCGTGTACGACCACGGAGTACGGCCAGAGGGTGGTCCCGCACCGTCGGGTGAGGGTCAACTCGCAGGCGCTACCGCGCTGACGGCAAAAGCGATGTAGGCCCGGGCCGTCGCCCCCATCCACGCCGAACGGTGGTGCTCGCCATGTCGGCGCCGTTCACCCGGGTCATCGCGCTCACGCGGCCGTTGCTGTCGCTGCCCAACTGCACCTGGTACTTGTACGCAGGCCGAAAGCCCGTCCCGAAGTACTGCTGTCCGCGGCTCAGTACGACCTTCGCCGGACGGCCCGTCTCGCGGGCGGCCAGCGCCGCTACGGTCACATGCGGCCAGGTCCGCAGACCGCTGCCGACGTCCATCTGAAGGAGCGGCGGAGGCTGGTCCTGGTCGTACGCGAGACTCCCCCTGCCGACCATCCAGCTGAGAACATGCTGGCCCTGTCCAGGATCGGCGTCACGCTGCTACCTCCCATGCCGACCTTCCACAACCGCCCCGCAAGCGTGGACGGCATGATCGACCACATCGTCACCCGCATACTGGACCAGCTCGGTCCCGACAGCGAGCGCGTGGTCCGCTGGGAGGGCCCCGCCACCGCCCGCGCCGGCCGCCCCCGTTCTCTCACCCTTGCGGCGGCCGTTGGAGGCGACGCGGCGGCTGGCTCGAAGCGGAGGCACCGCTCTGGTCGAGCCGCATCCGAAAGCGGAACCCCATCGAATACCTGCATCACCGCGCGGTACCGGTGCTCGGCCATCCACCGGCGATCGTCCGGCAACTCAGCATTCGACTAGGGTCGGCCTTGTCGGGGTCGGCGGCGGCTACACGGTCGGTGCGGATGACGGTGCCGTCGAGGTTGAGGCGGGTGTACCTGGCGGCCACCGCCCGCTCAAGAGCAGTGGACAGATCGGGTGCGTGGTCGGCCAGGGCGGTCAGCCCCTCATGCAGGTAGCGGTAGGCGGTCGGCACGGAGATGCCGTTGTCCCGGGCGAGTCGGCCCAGCCGGGTGCCGTCGACGAACCAGCACGGCACGGGCACCGCCTGCTTGAAGACGCCCAGCGGCGCACGGCGCGGAGTGTCCGTTCGGCGTCAGCTCCCGGTGCTCATACGGCACCGCCAGGCGCCCCGTCCGCCGCCGGTACGCTCTCGCGGCCCGCCTATACACAAGGGTGCGGGACCGGCGGACACCCATGTGACACCTTCGACGGCTTCATAGTCGGCACCGGTCTGCCCCTCGGCACAACAACGGCACCCTGACGAGCCGAAATCAGTAATGCTCGTGTCGCGCGCCGGTTGTGCTGCACGAAGAGCGGTGCGACCGCGAGCGGGCCCTTGAGCCGTGGGAGCGGCGCCCGACCACGCCTTGGCCCTTGTAGTGGATCAGGGCCCACCCGGCGTCCGCACGGTCGGCGGGGACGGACATCAGCAGTGCGTACCGGCCATCGACAGCAGCTTCGGCCTTCAGCGCGCCGGTGTCGAAGTGCCAGGCCAGAACCGGGGGTTCCGTCCTCGTTCTCGGTGACGGTCCAGCGCAGACAAGAAGTGACACGGCGCTTGGCAGCGATGCCACCGATCCGGGCGATGGTCTTCTCCCGGGTCTTGCAGTGGCGTCCGCCGGCCGCAGCGGTGAGCTTGTTCAGGTCCTCGGTGGCCTTGGCCAGACGGTTGTCCCGGGTGGCTTGCCGGACGGCGGCGTTCGCGGTGGAGTGGCCCAGGGTCCGTCGCACGGTGAGCGGCGGATCGCTCTTGCCGGGCCCGGCCAGGGTGTGGGTGTCCGCCGGCACGCGGTAGGGCCCAGGACCGGCCGCTGCCCGAGTAGCCGTCACCCGGGTCTCTGCCCCGGCGCGGAGTCGATGCCCGCTTGTACCGCTTCCAGCAGCGCGGCCAGGCCGGGCGCCTGCTCCCACTCCGCGGCCGTGTAGTGCCAGGTGCTGTGCGTCCCCGGGGCGTCGATCTCCACGGTCCGCTTCCCCTTCCGGTCGGGGCCGGTGATGCGCAGGTGCATGTGACGGATGTGGAAGCGTTTGGGGTAGTTGCCGAAGATCTCCAGTATCCGACCGTCGAACGAGTACACCTGGTGACCGACCGTGGCCGTGATCTCGTCGTTCATGGGGGAACCCTATGCACGGTGATCAGTCGGTGCCAGGCCCCTGTCGCGCACCACTTCCATGACCGCCCCCGCCACCGCCCGCATCCGGTGTGCGCGGAGGTCCAGGACGGGGGTCGGGTTCGAGACGGCGTGGGATGCCAGCAGGTTCATCAGGGGCCAGAGAGCGTCGGAGCGGCGCGGCACCGGGATCTCCCGGCCGTCGGGGGCGATGACCTTGGCCGTGCTGACGCCCGCGAGGAGGTTGGTGCGGTTCCAGTCGACGACGAGGGACCTGCCGTTCGGGCTGACGCGGAGGACCGCCTCCCTGGTGTGGTGCAGGACCGCCAGATAGTTCATCGGCACCGTCAGCCGCCGGGTGGCGTCGAACGGGGCTGTACCGTCCGCCGGTTGGACGCGCAGTACCGTGTCCAGCACCGGACCGCAGTACTGGAACGTGGTCCTGCCGCGCATCTCCAGGAACCGGGCACACACCAGATGCCCACCGCGCTGCGACCACCGTCGGCCGGCCGAGCCGAACCCTCCCTCATCACCCGGGAGTTGAGCCTGCAGCAGACGGGCCTCCTCGCCCGGCTCGGTCACCGGGGCCCGGTCCTCGGGGAAGGCGCGGGCCCGGTCGGCCAGTACGCGGAACCGTGCTGCTGTCTCCGCGTCCAGGCGCCGGAGGTCGATCGTGTCCCCCGCCATCTCGACGCCGCCGACCGCAAGCGAGAGCCGCATCTGTTCCAGCAGATGCCCGGTGCGCAGCGTCACGTCGATCAGCCGACCGTCGTGGTCGATCAACCGGCAGGTCCTCGTACCCGCGAGCAGGACGCTGCCCGGCCACAGGACGGTGACCTTGCCAAGGCCGTCTGTGAGGACGGCCAGTCGGCCCGCCGTGATCGCCGACAGGCACAGGGCCGGGACCCGCCACTCGTCCGTGATCTCGAACCCGGAGAGCCCCACAGCCCCTTCTGCCTCCTCCGCGGCGTGCACCCGCAGCCTCAGCCTGACCAGCGGCGTGAACTCGGCGGGCGTGTAGTCGCCCACGTACGTCGTGAACGTCGCCTCCCCGTCCGGGTCGTACCGCACCGAGGACGCCTCCAGGACGTCGGCCCGCACCAACCGCGCGCCCACCGGGCCCGGTTCGGACCGTGGCGCCCACATCACGAAGGTGTCGTCCCCTAACGAGCCGCTCCCGGCCCGCACGCGGTCCCCGCCCGTGATCCGAGGGAACTCGGCGCGCGTCGAGCGGAGAGCCAGGACAGGGATCATGACGGTGACGGCCGCGCCGAATGCGGACACTGCCCAGCCCCAGCTCGCGCCGTCATGCCAGGCGGCGCCCCCGAGGACGAGGAAGACCAGGCCCGTCGACAAGCAGAGCGCCGTGAACACGAGATTCTCGATGAACACACCTATATGGCTGCGCATTGCTCCTCTTCCGCTCCTTATCCCCTTCCGGGGTGTCACAACATGACCGCGCCGACCACTGCCCCCGCTGTCCCGGCCAGCAGGAGGGCGACGACGAAGGCGATGTTCATCGCTCCCGAACGGCGGTCGGCCGCGGGGTCGGGGGTGTAGACGGCCGGGTCGGCGGGGGCGTAGTGGATGGTGAGGGCACGGTGGAGGGACCGGCCCGGATCGGGGATACCCCCGCCGGACAGAACGGTGACCCGGGCGCCCTCGTGGGTGGTGAAGGCGACGACCGGGGCATGGACGACGATGTCGCCGCCGGACTCGTCGTCGCTGTAGACGTCCCGGGTGACCGCCACCACCCGGGCCGGGACGGCTACGGCCGAGGCCAGCAGGGCGTTGCGGGCACGCACCATGCGGATGTCGGGGCTCCTCACCGCGGCAGCCGCCAGCAGCGTGCCGAAGCCGAGCAGCGCCCATGGCCAGCCCCAGCGGACGGTCGCGTGGATCACCAGCCCGATGAGGAGCAGCATGACCGCGCAGTCGGGCCCCTCGCGCCCGGTCCGCTCCCCCGCGCCGCCCAGCACAACGGCGAACCGTAGAGGCTGCCCGGGCGGGTAGCGCACCTCGACCTCCCGGCCCACCCATGCCTCCTCGATCGCGTCGCCGTGCCTGCCGGCGTTCGACAAGGTGAACTCCCGGCCCGTGCCCGGGTCCTGGAACGTGAGCTTCACCGGTATCCCGGGCTTCCTGGAAGCGCCGTGGGCCGGCTGCTCCACTGCCACGACCCGCGCCTTCACCCGTACCGCTCGCTGGGCCCGGGTCACCCCGGCGAGCGAGCGCCCGTAGCCGAGCAGCGCCAGCCCGGCGGGTATCGCCCACCAGAACTCCAGCATCTCGTGACCCCTCATCAGATCTCCACGCGGAAGCTGCCGTTGTGCGGGTCCACGACGGCCGAGAGGCGCAGACCCACGTGCAGGGCGGCGTGGTAGGAACGCCGCCAGGTCGTCTCGAAGGTCGCGATTCCCGGCCCGCTGACCCGCAGGCCCACGGTGACGCCGACGTCGTCTCCGTCGTCCCAACGGCTCAGCTCGGTGATCTCCGCGGTGGCGGGAATCCCCACGGCGTCGAGCCGTCGGGTGTGCGCCCGCTCGACGGTCGTGTTGCCCCAGAACGCCAGGCCCAGGGGAAGGAAGACCACCGTGAAGACGACGCCCATGACCATGAGGTCCGCGGCGCCGAGGACGGCCGAGCCGAGCATGACCGGGCCGCACAGGCACATCACCGCCGCGCTGCCGTACGCGGAGGCGGCGCCCCACGGGCCGACCCGCGACACCTGCGTCCACCGGAGCCCGTCCCCGTCGTCCGCCATGTCAGGATTCCGGAGCCTCGGCCACGCTCTTCGCCAGCCGGGCCGCGAGGGCTTGCAGGCCGGGGAGCAGGTGTGCGTCGTACGGGATGGTGTGGCGTCTGCCGTGCCTGGTGACGATCGACGCTCTGCGGCTTCGGCCGGGGCGGAACTCGAGCCGAGGCCGCTCCCAGAGGTGATAGCGGGCGTCGTCGACGTAACCGAACACCTCCAGCACCCGGCCGTCGAAGGAGAGCAGGACGGAGTCGCTCGCCGGCGCTTCGTGGAAGATCGGCGACGTCACGGGGCGACGCCGTCCCCGGCGTAGAGGTAGCCGCCCGGCCGCGAGGGGTCGGCGATCAGCAGGACCTGGTCGCCGGTGCGGGGGATGCGCAGTTTGGAGACGACGGTCCGGAGGGTGATCCGGTCGGTCGCTCCGGACGGCTGGAGAACCAGGTCGACGACCGGGTCGAAGTTGACCAGCCGGCCGGTGTTGCCGATCGACACGACGACGGCGGGTACGGTGGGCGCTCCCGTGGCGAGCAGTTGCTGGACGTCCTGGCCGGACCTGTACGCGCCGATCGTCTGCTGGACCTTGGCGAAGTCCTCCTTGCCGAGGAACGCGCGCGTGGCACGCCCGTAGAACCCCTTGCCGTCGGCCACCTGGTCGGCGATCTCGGCGGCCCGCACCTCGCGGTTCTTGCCGCGCTTGCTGAAGATTCCCATGACCGCTTCTCCTTGTGGTGATGTCATGTGCGGTGCACGGTGCGGACGCTAGGCGGCCCGAACCTCCTACCGATCCCAGGTTCGCCCGCCCGTTCCCGGACGACGTACGCTCGCCGCATGCCGCCGCCGAGCCAGCCGACCGATGCATGCCGATCTCGTGCCCTGGTCATCGACCGTGCCTGGCGTGGACTCGGGCCGGGGCTGGAGTCGCTGAGCGGGCCCGGCGGGGCGCCGTTGACCCGGACGGTCAAGCTGATCGTGCTGCCGTTGATCGTCAGGCCGTCGCTGTGTCCCGAACTGGCGGCGGATTTCCTCGAACCGGCGCAGGCCGCGCGCCTCGACGCGCTGATCCAGGAGTCCGGTGCGCGTCTTCGGGCGACGGCTCAGTGGTTCACACTGCTCAAGAAGACCCGCCGGGCGCTGGGGATCGTGGCGGGTCACCCCCAGGATCTGTACTTCCAGCGGTGTTTCGAGCTGGCGACCGAGTACGGGGCGCCTTCCGTCGGTGCGGACGCCGTGGCGAGGGGCGTGGTGGAGGGCGTGGCGGACGCGGGCGGCGGACGTACCGTCGAAGCGCTGAAAGGCCATCTGGCGGACGCCGCGCGGCGGGCCAGGCTCGACGGGGAGCTGGCCGTCGCGTGGGCGGGCCGGCATCCGGTCGCCGCCGACGTCGGTGTGGCGGTCGCGCTGGCGGGCGAGGTGCTCGAATCGTGCGGTGCGGCGGGGCCTATGGGGTCGGCGGGGAACTCGCCGGAGTACACGGCCATGGTCGAGGCGGGGCACGGAGGGCTGTTCGGCCGGGCGCTGTGGGCGCATGCCGGCGAGGTCTGGGGCGCCGCGGAGCTGCTGGCGCATCTGGGGCTGACCGCGCGTCTGGCGCCGCCGCGTCCGGAGGTCGGGCGCGCCGCCTCCACCGCCACGCTTCCCGCGCCGCTCGACCGCACGATCTTCGAGCGGCTCTTCGTCGTGCTGCAGTCGTCGTCCCGGCGCGAGGAGCTGCCGACCGTGCCGGATCTCGTTCAGCGGGAGGTCGGCCGCAGTTGCGCTCCGCTCGGCCTGCGCGACGAGAGCCTACGCGTCGCCGTCGTCCTCGGCGGGCGGCTCGCGGTCGGCCTCGATCCGCTGGGCACCGGGGAATCCGCGCTGGGGCGCACCGCGGCGCACCGGGCCGTCAACAGCCGCTGGCGACGCGAGGCATCGGTCCTGCGCGCCCGCAGGATGACCGTTTCTCCCCGCCCCGGCCCGGACGGCGACAGCGGCGGCGTCCTGGACGCCCTCGCCCAGGATCTGCGCACCCCATGGGCCGCCTATATGCGGCGGCTGTGGGTACGGCTGCACGGGCGGGACGTCCGCGACGCGCCCCTGGGGGACCTCGCCTCGCTCTGGGCGGTGCTCGACGGGGTCGCCCGCTCGGTGATGATGGACCACCGTGCCAGGGTCCGATCGGCGCTGCGCACCCTGTCGGCAGCGACCGCCGTGGACACGGCCGAGCCGAGGAGGGCGTGATGGCAGGGAACGGGTCGCTCATCCACGTCGCGCAAGGCGCGGACGGCACGATCCGGGTCGCCGCCGGCAGCCCTGTCTTCACCCATGACGACGTGGACGCCGCGGGCCCCGACTTCGCGCGCTCCGTTCTCGACGTCGCGGGCGCCGTGCTGGTCTGGCCCGTCCTCGGGGAGCCGAGGCCGCCGATGGCGGAAGTCCAGGACGTGGAACGGGCGCTGCAATGGCTGTGGGCGGTCTACGGCGAGCCTACCGCTGCCGCGGTCCACGCGTGCGCGGCAGGGGGAGGCGAGGTGAGCCCCGTGCCGGCGGACCTCGGCGCTCTCGCGGGCGCTGCCGCCCGGCTCGGGTTCGCGCACTGGGCGGCCCGGTGGTGGCCGACGTCGTACACCGACGGCATTCCGGTGCTCGAACCGGATGTGCTCGGCCTGGAGTCGGCGGCGCTCACCCACTGGTGCCAGCAGTTGTTCGACGACTTCGGTGACCAGCCCGACGACTGCGTGCCCGAACTCATCGAAGAGCACCGGGCCGGACTCGGCCCGCTGATCCAGTGGTGGCTCTCGGCACCACAACCGGCGGACACGGGACGCCACTTGGAGAACGTCCTGCGGCTGATCGACGACGCGGCGGACGGCGCCGGGCTGGACGGGCCGGCCCTGCGCGAACTCCGCTCGGCCCTGGAGCGGGGCCCCGTACGTACGCCCGTCGACGTGGGCGCGCTGTTCGCTCGGCGGGACGGCTACGCCCTCACGGCAGGCGACGCACCCGTGTCCGGCGGTCGGATCGTCGCCCGGGGCTCGGGGACGAACGACTGGCGCCGCTACCCGCCGGGGTTCGTCGACGCCGCCGAGGACTCGGTCTCCTGGACCGCCCGCGCGCTCGGTGCGCGCCGTCAGATCGAGGTCGAGGTCGTCGCGCACGTCACGGCCTGCGTCGCGGGTGCGCGGCTCGTCGCGGAGGTCCAGGTGAACGGCGGCCCGCCGAGCCGGGTGCCCCTCGCCAGACGGGACGACGTGTGGACCGGCCGGGCGGATCTCGACCTGAGCCCTCATCTCGATCTGCCGGCGACGACACCGCCCCATGTCGAAGTCGGAGTCCTGCTGCCCGGTTTCGACCCGGGCGCCGGTCCCGGGGGCCGCGCCGACCGTGACGCGATCCGCGCCCTGGCCCGACGCCGGCTGGCCGCCGCGGCGCAGCCCCTGACATCCGACGACGCGTACCACACCGTCTCAGCGCCCTTCCTCGCCGAGACCCTCGCCGCCACCGCCACGAGTGAGGACTACTGAGGGATGCCGGACGAGAACGAGTCAGCGGTCCAGGGGGCGGCGCAACTGTACGGGGAACCGTTCGACAGGGGCTTCGCCCTGGCCCACGAGCACCACATGGCCGCCGACTTCGCGGCCGCGTGCGCCGTCTACGGCGAGATGCTCGCCCTGGCCGAGTCCATCGAGGACTCGCCCGACGTACAGTTCCTGCGCGCGCACCTGCTGTGCGACCTCGCCAGTGTCTTCCTCACCGCCTCGGACCTGCCCGCAGCGGAGGACGCGGTCGAGCGGTCCCGGGCCCTGCTCGACGGCGTCGCGTCGGCGCAGATGGGTCCGCGGGGCCGTCAACTGTGGCTGGAAACCGTACTGAAGACACTCATCGCCAGGTCCGACCTGCTGAGCAGGACGGGGCGGCTGGACGAGTCGATGGCCTGCCTGGACGAAGCGGCGGCCCTGTTCCCCGAGTTCACCGACCCCGACGGGCTGCGCGCCGCCGAACTCGGCCTGAACCGGGTCCTGTTGCTGATGAACCGGGGCGAGTGGGGAGCGGCCGAGGAACAGGCCACGCTCCTGCTGTCCATCACCGCGGCGACGGCGGCGGAGACCATACCGCGGCTGCTGACCGCGCTCGGCACGATCTGCGCCACGACCGGGCGGTACGACCTGGCCGAGGACCACTTCGCCCGCGCCGACGACGGCTTCCGGGCGCTGGGCGACACCGGAGAGCAGCAAACGCTGCTCGCACACCGGGCGTCCCTGGCCATGGAACGCGGTGAACTCGTCCTCGCGGAGCGGCTGTTCACCGAAGCGTCCGCGCACTTCGAGGAGCAGCGGCGGTTCGGTGATCTGGCGGTCTGCGAGCAGGCCCGTAGCCATCTAGCCGGTCTGCGCGGCGACACCGCCGGGGCGCACGACCTCGCGGCGGCGAGCCTGGGCCGGTTCGAGCGGCTCGGCGCGTCGGTGGCCGCCGCCGACACCATGCTGCTGAGCGCCCAGCATGCGTACGAGCGGGGCGACATCGAGGAGATGAAACGGCTGGCCCAGGAGGCCCGTGACGTCTACCAGGCACGGGACATCCACGAGCGGTGCGCCCAGGTCGACCTCATGCTCGCGGGCACCCTTGAGGACAACCTGAACCGGACGAACCACGGCCCGCACGAGACACGGTCCATCGACACGGCGCTCTCCCTCGCCCTGCCCGCCGCCCTGGCGCTGGCCGCGGCACGCCACGACTTCGTCACCGCCCACGCCCGCACCCAGTGGCTGCGACTGGCGGACAGGGCCATGCAGTTGGCGTTCCGTCTCGCCGTGCGCCGCCAGGACCAGGGGCTTCTGTTCGAGCTGGTGGAACACCGGTGCGCGGGCGCCGCGCTGGCACTGGGTCCAGGGCCGGGCTCCGACGACGGGCACGACGGGCCGTCGGTCTTCCCGGACGCGGGCATGAAGGCGTACGGCGACGGCGGGCCGGTGGCCCTCGGGGGTGTGGCCGCCGAGGCCGCCGCCTCCGCCGGGCTGCGGGTCGCGCCGCCGCCGAAGGTGCGGATGTCGGCGGAGTCCGGCCGGGTCGCGCTCCAGGAGTTCATCGCGGCGGCCGAGTTCCGCTATCGCCGGCGGATCGTGGACGAGGAGGAGGTGCCGTTCTGGATCACCGACGAGCTGACCGCCCGCCCCGTGGTCCAGATCCGGCTGGCCGACGCGGGCGACCTGTTCATGACCTGGACGTGGGCCGGCGGCGCCCAGGGGTTCGGCACCGGACACGGCCCCGCCGCCGACGTCGACCGTGCGGTAGGTGAGTTGACCGAGGCGCTCCCCGGCTCGGGCGAGGGAACGGCGGGGATGCGGCGGGCGTTCGAGTCGGGCGCGCTGGCCGATCTCCGCACCGAGCGGCAGCTCGCGCGGACGCTGGCCGAGGCGCTATGGCCGGATGGGCTGACCGCGCAGATCCGCCAGGTGTCGGAGCGCGCGGGTCGCCCGCTGGTCCGCATCCAGCCGTCGCCGCGGGTCGCTCAAGTCCCCTGGGAGCTGCTGGCCGTCGACGACGCCGGCACCCGGCTCATCGAGCTGGCGGACGTGGTGACCACCGCGCCGACGTCGTTGCGACGGCAGAGCGCGGTGCAGCGCACTCCTGAAGGTCCGGCGCGGGACACCGGCCCGGTCGTGCTCGTCCTCGACCCCCGGGTGCCCGGATTCCGCGCCGACTCCCCGCTCGGCTCGGTCCTGGGGCCGCCCGGCTCGGATCCGGAACTGCTCTCACTGGTCCAGCGCCACCTCGACGCAGGCGCCGTAGAGCCGTCCCCCACCACCCCGGCGGAGGCGTTCCGCCGCACCGACCTGGACCGGGACTGGCTCAGCGGCGTGCTCCGCAAGGGGGCACGCCGACTGATGTACGTCGGGCATGTGAGCGGCACACCGGTCGAGGGCGGGCAGAGCGAGGACGGCACGCTGCATCTGTCCTGCGGTCCGGAGACCCTCGGCCTGGCCGAGGCGGTCCGCACACATCGGCCGCTGTCGGCCAAGGACCTCCTGCTGGGCACGCTGCCCCTGCGGGCTGACGGTGAGCCGGGGGCGCGGATCTGGCCCGCACCGCCGCGGGTCGCCCTGATCGGCTGCGAGAGCGGTGGCGATCTGCGGTTCGCCGAGTCGTTCGGCCTGGCCACGGCAATGATCCACAACGGTGCCGAACTGGTCACCGCCACCCGCTGGGTGCTGCCGACCAGCTTCGCGTTCCACCGGCTGGCCGGCCTGGCCGAGTCCGTGCGCCCGCTGTCGGAGGCGATCATCGCCGTCGACACCGCCCACGAGGACCCTGACCCCGTGCAGCGGCTCGGCCGCTGGCAGCGCAAGCAGCTCGACCGCTGGCGCGCCGACGGCCGGACCGAGCACTCACCCCTGCTGTGGGCGGCCATGACCTGCATCGTCGTGTGAAGTGCACATGCTGCGCGGTGCCGGCGGGCTGAGCAGGGTCGGGGACTGGCGCGGTGGCTGTCGCTCCGTTTCCAGTCCCCGCCGCTTCAAACCGTACGTGCCGTTCTCCCGCATACGGCTTTCGACATCGTTCACCGACTTGCATGCGCTGCCGCCCTGCGTACGGTTCCGGTGAGTCGGTAGACCCCGAGCCGGGTGATCCATCCGTAGGTGAACCGGGTGGTCCAGTTCCGGCCCCGCAGTCCGTGTTTCCGGCTGGCGAGGATTGCCAGCCGCTCGCAGACGTAGCCGTCGACCGCGTTGAACTTCCGCCCGGAGTTCCCGTTGCGGAAGTAAGCACCCCAGCCCCGCAGCACGGGGTTGAGGTCGGCGACCACGGCGGATACTGGCCGTTCGTCTTGGAGCGTCCGGTGGCCGCGCGGACTTTGTCCCGCAGCACCCGCATCGCTCTGACCGAGGGCCGGCGCTGCAAGTAGAACTTGCCCCGCCATCTCCACGACTCGACTTTCCGATGGTGGAAACCGAGGAAATCGAAACCTCGCCCGCCCAACTGAGGCAGGTGAACCCGGACTTCTCGGGATGCAGACGCATCCCGAGCCGGGCGCCCGGGTTCGGCTGGACGGCCACCGAGGGCGAGGACGCGACGCGGAAGACCTGCCACGGCGCCGGGGACGACTGGCGGGAGGAGGCCGCCGCGAAACCGCCGATGGGCAAGCTCGGCCGGCCCGATGAGATCGCCGACTGCGTGGTGTTCCTGTTGTCGGAGCGATCCGGGGTGGTCGCGGGTTCCGTGACCGACTGGGACCAGAACGTACTCGGAGGACTCGGCCAGGGATGTGCCACGCTGTGTCGGTCGTCGTCTGCGGCAGCGGTGTGGCTGGTCGCGCAGTTCCCCGCGCCCCAGGGGCGCGGCAGTACCCCATCTCAAGGAGCAACACCCCATGCGTATCGGAATCCTCGGCCTCGGCCGCATCGGCGCCTTCCACGCCGAGACCCTCTCCGGACTCGACGCGGTCGACTCCCTCGTCCTCACCGACCCGTTCGCGGACGCCGCCAGGACTGCCGCGGAGCGGTTCGGCGCGGAGGTCGTGGACTCGCCGGAGGCCCTGCTGTCGGCCGGCGTGGACGGCATCGTCGTCGCCGCCGCGACCGACGCCCACCCCACGCTGATCCTGGCCGGCGTCGAGGCCGGCATCCCCCTCTTCTGCGAGAAGCCTGTCGCCAGGACCATGAGCGAAGGCGTCGAGGTGCTGAAGGCCGTCCGGGGCTCGGCCGTGCCGATCCAGATCGGCTACAACCGCCGCTTCGACACCGGGTTCGTCAACGCCCGCGCCGCCGTGCAGGGCGGCGAACTGGGCAAGCTGCACACCGTGCGCTCGACCACGCTGGACCCGGCGCCGCCGCCGGCCGCGTACATCGCCGCCTCCGGGGGCATCTTCCGGGACTGCTCGGTGCACGACTTCGACATCATCCGCTGGGTGACCGGGCGCGAGGTGAGCGAGGTGTACGCCGTCGGCGGCAACAAGGGTGCCGACTTCATCAAGGAGGCGGGCGACGCCGACACCACCGGCGCGATCCTCACCCTGGACGACGCAACCATCGCGGTGGTGTCCAACTCCCGCCACAACGCCCGGGGTTACGACGTCCGCATGGAGATCCACGGCTTCACGGACTCCATCGCGGTCGGCCTCGAGGACAAGCTGCCGCTGCGTTCGGTCGAGCCCGGTGTGACATTCCCGGCGGGCACCCCGCACGACTTCTTCATGGACCGCTTCACCGCGGCCTACCGCGCCGAACTCACCGCGTTCACCGAGGTCGTGGCCGGCATCCGGCCCTCCCCGTGCACCATCGAGGACGCTCTGGAGGCGGGCTGGATCGCGGAGGCGTGCACACTGTCGCTGCACGAGCATCGTCCGGTGACGATCGAGGAGGTACGGCAGGGATGAACGACTCGGGCCGGGAACCGCTGCGTCGGCGTGCTGGGCGCGGCACGCATCACCGAGTTCTCGCCCGGGGGTCGGGTCCGGACGACCGGCCACCGCCTCGTGGCGGTGGCCGCCCGCGACCGGTCCCGCGCCGCGGTGTTCACCGACGAGCACGACGCGGAACGGGTGGTGGGCTCCTACGCCTACCTGCTCGCCGACTGCGAGGTCGAGGCCGTCCACAACCCGCTCGCCAACGGTCTGCACGGGCCGTGGAACCTCGCCGCGCTCGCGGTCGGCAAGCACGTCCTGTCGGAGAAGCTGTCGGCGAGCAACGCCGAGGAGGCGGCCGAGGTGAGGGATGCGGCCGCGACAGTGCCCGTACGCCCGCCTCGCACACCGCGGCCACGGCGTAGCCATCCCAGACGCTGGGGCCGGTGACCTCGCCGCGTCGGATGGCGTCCACCCATGCCCGGACCTCGCGGTCGCAGGCGTCGGCGAAGCGTTCGATGCAGTCCTGGGCGATGATGCCGCCCCAGCGGCCGACCGCGCTGGTGACCATGGCGTGGCCGTCGCCGACGCGGGTGCCGCATTCGCAGACGACCTCGGCCTGGACCTGGTCGCCGACGCCGCAGTTGACGTGGATCTCGACGTCGACGATGGCGCCACCGTCCGTCTCGAAGACCACGAACCGCGGGTCGCGGAGGCCGTCCGGGGCGTTCCCGGGCGGCGTCGGGGCGAGCACGGTGACGGCCGTGAGCCCGTGGCCGAGCAGCCGACAGGTCACGTCCATCTCGTGCGTGACGGGCGGGCCGGCGACATTGGTGCCGGTTGTGCAGCATCAGGGGACGGCCCAGCCGGCCCGTCTCCAGAAGGGACTTGAGCCACACGTACTCGGCGTCGTAGCGCCGCATGAAGCCCACCTGGACCCGGCGCCGGCCGAGCTTCTGCTCGGCCTCCAGGACCCGTAGCGCGGAGGCCGCGTCCAGGGTGAGCGGCTTCTCGCACAGTCACCGACTCCTTTCGGGGCCGTCAGGCGCCGCAGGACCTCAGGAACTTGCGGGTACGGACCGCGATGGGCATGGGCTTGTCCGGCTCGCAGGGGTACATGTCCTGCTCGACGATGGCGAACAGGTCCACGTTCAGCTTCTGCACGGCTTCCAGGATCGGCCCCAACGCCGGTACACCGGACGGAGGTTCGCACATCACGCCGCGCTGGACCGCGGGTCCGAACGGGATCTCGTTCTTCACCACGTCCGCGAGGATCTCCGGGTCCACCTGCTTGAGGTGCAGATAGCCGATGCGCTCGCCGTAGGTCTCGATCAGCTTGACGCTGTCACCGCCGCAGTAGGTGTAGTGACCGGTGTCCAGGCAGAGGCTGACCAGGTTGGAGTCGGTCGAGTCGAGGAAGCGCTCGACGTGGGCCTCGGTGTCGATGTGCGTGTCGGCGTGCGGGTGCACGACGATGTCGAGGCCGAACGTCTCCTTCACCTCGTGCCCGAGCCGCTCCATGCCCTTGGTCAGATGGGCCCACTGCTCGGCGGTGAGCTCCGGCGGCTCCAGGATCTCGGCGGTCTTGTCGTCCCGCCAGAAGGACGGGATGACGACCAGGTGCTCGGCGCCCATGGCCTGGGTGAGCGCGGCGACCTCGCTGACGTGCTGCCAGGTCGACTCCCAGACGGCGGGGCCGCGGTGCAGGCCGGTGAAGACGGTGCCGGCCGAGACCTTGAGGTGGCGCTTGTCGATCTCTTCGGTCAGGCGCGCCGGGTCGGTCGGCAGATAGCCGTACGGGCCCAGTTCGATCCAGTCGTAGCCGGCCTCGGCGACCTCGTTGAGGAACCGTTGCCAGGGCACCTGGACGGGGTCGTCGGGGAACCAGACACCCCAGGAGTCGGGGGCCGAGCCGACTCGGATACGGTCGAGCGCAGAGGCCATGTCAGGACTTCCCTTCCGAAGAGGCCACGGGTGCGGTGAGGTCGGACTCCTCGGGGAGTTCCTCGACGTCGACGCCGCGTACCTGGGACAACTCGTGCTTGAGTGCGGTGAGTTCGGCGCCGCCGGCCATGTGGTTGGTGAGTTCTTCCAGGCTCACCTCGTCGCGGGAGGCGTTCAGTTCCATGGCGCCCAGGCACAGGACGCTGAAGTGGTCGCCGACCATATAGGCGTGGTGGGGGTTGTGGGTGATGAAGATGACGCCGAGGCCGCGGTCGCGGGCGGCGGCGATGTATTTCAGGACCACGCCGGACTGCTTGACGCCGAGGGCGGCGGTGGGCTCGTCCAGGATGAGGACGCGGGCGCCGAAGTAGACGGCGCGGGCGATGGCCACGCACTGGCGCTGGCCGCCGGAGAGGGTGCCGATGGGCTGCTCGAGGTTGTCCAGGACGATGCCCATGTTGCGCAGTTCTTCGTCGGCGGTCTTCTTCATCCTCTCGATGTCGAGACGGCGCACGGGCCAGGGACCCTTCGTCATCTCGGAGCCGAGGAAGAAGTTCCGCCACACCGGCATGAGGGGGACCACCGCGAGGTCCTGGTAGACCGTCGCGATGCCCTTGTCGAGGGCCTCGCGCGGGGTGGAGAAGCGTACCGGCGCGTTGTCGACGAGGAAGTCGCCCTCGGTGTGCTGATGCAGACCCGAGATGATCTTGATAAGGGTCGACTTGCCGGCGCCGTTGTCGCCGAGGACGCAGGTGACCTGGCTGGGGAAGACCTTCAGGTCGACGCCGTGCAGGGCGTGGATGTTGCCGTAGGTCTTGCCCGCGCCGCGCAGTTCGACGATCGGGGCGTCCTTGTCGGGGGCCTCGTCCTGGAGGACAGCGCCGTGGGTGCCGGTTTCTTTGCTGGTCATTCGGGTCACCTCCGGGTCGCCGTGCGCTGGACCCACAGATTGATGAGAACGGCGCCGAGGAGCATCACGCCGAGGAATGCCTTGAACCAGTCCGGGTTCCAGCCGGCGTAGACGATGCCCTGCTGGACCATGCCGAACATGAAGGCACCGAAGACCGGACCGATCGCGGAACCGGCACCACCGGTCAGCAGACAGCCGCCGATCACGGCCGCGGCGATGTAGATCAGCTCCTGGCCGACGCCCTCGCCCGACTGCACGGTGTTGAACGAGAACAGCTGGTGCATACCGACGAACCAGGCGCCGAAGGCGACCAGTATGAACAGCGAGATCTTCGTGAACGTCACCGGCACACCGACGGCGCGTGCGCTCTGCTCGTTGCCGCCGACCGCGAAGATCCAGTTGCCGTACTTGGTACGCAACAGCACCCACGTGGCCAGCGCCGCGAAGACCAGCCACCACACCACGGTGATCTTGACTTGGACGCCGCCGACGTCGAAGGAGGAGGCGAAGATCGCCTTGGCCTGCTCGAAGCCGTCCATGTCGCTGATGTCGTCGGTGGCGACATTGCCGGTGATCAGCTTGGTCACCGCCAGGTTCACGCCTTGGAGGATCAGGAATGTACCGAGGGTGACCAGGAAGCTCGGCAGCCCGGTCTTGACCAGCAGCCAGCCGTTGAGCAGACCGATCGCGAGGGACACGATCAGGGCGACGATCACGCCGACCCAGACGTTCATCGTCAGCTGGTAGCTGACCATGCTCGCGGTCAGGGCCGAGGTGATCACGGCGACACCGGCGGACAGGTCGAACTCGCCGCCGATCATCAGCAGCGCGACCGGGAGGGCCATGATGCCGATCGTCGACGACTGGTACAGGATGTTCGCCATCGAGCTGCCGTCACGCATGGCCGGGGCCATGATGAGGAAGAAGATCAGTACCGCTGCAGCACCGAGGAAGACACCCACCTCGGGACGGGCGAGGAGGCGCAGGACCAGGGGCCGCTGCCGGGTCCGCCCGTCGGATTCCTTGCCGGGGCCGGAGGCCGGCGGTGTGGTCACCGCAGGCTCAGCCTGTTGGCTCATACTCATCACCGAGTGCCCTTCGCGGCGAACGCGTCAATCTTCTCGACGTTCGTCTTGTCGACGAAGGCCGGACCGGTCAGTACCGGTGCCTCGCCGCCGCCCATGTAGTTGCCGTTGTTCTTGTAGAGCCACAGGGAGTCGATCGCCAGGTAGCCCTGGAGGTAGGGCTGCTGGTCGACGGCGAACTCGATGTCGCCCCTGCTGATCGCTTTGGTCAGTTGCTTGTTGAGGTCGAAGGTGGCGACCTTCGCCTTGCTGCCCGCCTCATCAACGGACTGAGCGGCCGTCAGCGCGAACGGGGCGCCGAGGGCGACGACATAGTCGATGTGGCTGTCCGCCTTGAGTTTGGCGGTGATCGTGGAATGCACGGACGGCATGTCCGTGCCATTGACGTTCAGGGTCTCGGTCGTGCCCTTGAACGTCTTCTTCACCCCGTCACAGCGCTGAGTGAGGCCGACGTTGCCCTGCTCATGGATGACACAGACGGCCTTCTTGGCGCCGGCCTCGTTCAGCCGCTTGCCGAGCGCCTCGCCGGCCACCGTCTCGTCCTGGCCGAAAAACTCCCTCAGACCGAGCTTCTGCCACTCGCTGACACCGGAATTGAGGCCGACGACCGGGATGTTCGCCGCCCTCGCCTTGCCGACGACGTCCTTCATCGCGTCCGGCTTGGCGAGGGTGATCGCGATGCCGTCGACCTTCTGGTCGATCGCGTTCTGCACCAGGTTGGCCTGGTTGCCCGCGTTCGGGTCGGCGGAGTAGATGAGCTTGATGTTGTCCTTGGCGGCGGCGGCCTCGGCGCCCTTGCGGGCGATGTCCCAGAACGTATCGCCGGGCGACTGATGCGTCACCAGGGCGACCGTCATCCGGGGCGTGTCGGCCTTGCCCGCGGAGGCGTTCGCTCCGCCCTCCTCGGACCTCTTTCCACCGGAGCTGCTGGAGCAGCCTGCGAGAGTCAACGCGGCCGCGGCGGCCATGGCCGCCATGGGGACCAGCTTGCGGGAGCGGGGGTAAGAGCGGTCCATCTTTCCAGCACCTCACTGTGCGACAGGGTGTGTGACGGGGGAAAGGGATTGATCACTGGGATCCATGACCCGGACCTCGCGGTCCGCGTCCTCTGTGCCGTGGAACACGGCGGTTTCGCTGGGACGGGATCCAATCCCTAGATACGCCCGCTGTCAATACTTTGTTAAGACATCACTTCACGCTCAGGTCCGAATGTAAGTACAAAGCATTGACAGCATCGGCCTCCACGTCCTACACCTGGGAGGCGGCAGGCACCTTGGGACCCGCAACCCCTGTCCAGCTCTAGGAGCGTCACGCATGGCCGACTCAGCCAAGTCCTTCGACTTGATCACCATGGGAAGAATGGGAGTCGACCTCTACCCCTTGCAGTCCGGCCTCCCTCTGGCGCGGGTGGAGACGTTCGGCAAATTCCTCGGAGGCTCCGCCGCGAATGTCGCGGTGGCCGCTGCCCGGCTCGGCCGCAGCACCGCCGTGATCACGCGCACCGGCGACGATCCGTTCGGCACCTATCTGCACGAGGCTCTGAAGGACTTCGGTGTCGACGACCGCTGGGTGACCCCGGTGGGGGCCTTTCCCACGCCGGTGACGTTCTGCGAGATCTTCCCGCCGGACGACTTCCCGCTGTACTTCTACCGACAGCCTAAAGCGCCTGACCTGGAGATACGCTCCGAAGAGCTCGACTACCGGGCGGTGCGTTCGGCCCGTGTCTTCTGGATCACCGGCACCGGCCTGAGCGAGGAACCGAGCCGCTCCGCGACGCTCGCCGCCCTCAAGGCGCGCGACAAGGCGGGCACCACGGTCTTCGACCTCGACTGGCGCCCCATGTTCTGGCGCGATCCCGACCAGGCCCGCCCGTACTACGCCGAGGCACTGCGGCATGCCACGGTCGCCGTCGGCAATCTCGACGAGTGCGAGGTCGCCACCGGGGTCCGTGAGCCCCGCGCGTGCGCCGAGGCGCTGCTGGCAGCCAGTGTGGATCTCGCGGTCGTCAAGCAGGGCCCCAAGGGTGTCCTGGCGGTGCACCGGGACGGCACTCAGGCCGAGGTGCCGCCTGTGCCGGTCGAGGTCGCCAACGGACTTGGCGCGGGCGACGCCTTCGGCGGCTCGCTGGTCCACGGGCTGCTGTCCGGCTGGGAGCTTGAGAAGGTCATGCGGTACGCCAACGCCGCCGGCGCGCTCGTCGCCTCCCGCCTCGCCTGCTCCTCCGCGATGCCCACCGAGTCCGAGGTCGAGGGCCTTCTCGCACAGGCGTCGTGAGGGCCGTCCCAGCCATCCCTGAACGGAGCTTTCCTTGAGCATCAGCATCCCCGACCTCACTGCGATCAGAGCCCGGCGCCCCGAGGCGATCGCGGAGGCCGCAGCCCACCGGGTGCGCCGCCCGCTGATCGGCGACAGCGGCCGCCTGATGATCGTGGCCGCCGACCACCCGGCCCGCGGCGCCCTCGGCGTCGGCGACCGGCGCCTTGCGATGGCCAACCGGGCCGATCTGCTGGAACGTCTCTGCATCGCGCTCTCCCGGCCCGGCGTCGACGGAGTCCTGGCCACCGCGGACGTCCTGGAGGACCTGCTGCTGCTCGGCGTCCTCGACGACAAGGTCGTCATGGGTTCCATGAACCGCGGAGGTCTGGCAGGTGCGTCCTTCGAGATGGACGACCGCTTCACCGGCCACCGCGCCGAGGACATCGCCCGGCTGCGTTTCGACGCGGGCAAGCTGCTGGTCCGTATCGACTACGACGACCCCGGGTCGCTGACCACCCTGGAGTCCACCGCCCGTGCCATCGACGCCATGGCGGCGCTGCGGCTGCCGCTGTTCGTCGAGCCGTTCATCTCCCGGCGCGTCGACGGCAGGGTGCGCAACGACCTGTCCGCCGAGGCCGTCACCAGGTCGATAGCCATCGCGTCCGGCCTCGGCGGCACCTCGGCCCACACCTGGCTGAAACTGCCCGTCACCGACGACCCCGACGACATGGCCGAGGTCCTGGAGACGTCCACGCTTCCCGTCGTCCTGCTGGGCGGCGAGGTCGGGGGCGACCAGGACGGCGCCTACGAGCGCTGGCGCAAGGCGCTCCGGCTGCCCACCGTCCAGGGCATGGTCGTCGGCCGCTCGCTGCTCTACCCGGCCGAGGGCAGTGTGGAGACGGCGGTGGACACGGCCGTCGGCCTGTTGTGACACGGACTGTGACGCGGAGGAACACAATGACGTATCACCTTCCCGCGGGAAAGGCGCTCGGCGGCCCGTACATCGTGGACGTCACGCCCGAGCAGGCCGGCTGGGGCTACTCCAGCCTGAAGGTCCTCGAGCTGCCGCCCGGCGGCTCGCACACCTTCGAGACCGGCGACAGCGAGTGGATCGTGCTGCCGCTGAACGGCGGCTGCACGGTCGAGGCGACCGACGATCTGGGCCACGACACCTTCCGGCTGTCCGGCAGAGAGGGCGTGTTCAGCGGGGTCAGCGACTTCGCCTATGTGCCGCGGGACGCCCGTACGACCATCTCGTCCACCGAGGGCGGACGGTTCGCGCTGACCGGCGCGCGCTGCTCGCGGCGGCTGCCCGCCCGCTACGGACCGGCCTCCTCGGTGCAGGTGGAACTGCGCGGCACCGGCAACAGCAGCCGTCAGGTCAACAACTTCGGCGCGGCCGGCGTCTTCGAGTGCGACAAGCTCATCGCGGTCGAGGTCATCACGCCGGGCGGCAACTGGTCCTCCTTCCCGCCGCACAAGCACGACGAGCACCGGCCCGGCGAGGAGTCGGTGCTCGAGGAGATCTACTACTTCGAGTTCGCCGACCACGAGGGCACACCCGGCCTCGGCTACCAGCGGGTCTCCCCCTCCGGCCACGGCCGGAACACCGACGTCCTGGCAGAGGTGCGCGGCGGCGACGTCGTGCTGATCCCCGACGGCTGGCACGGGCCCTCGATGGCCGTGCCCGGCCACCACATGTACTACCTCAACGTCATGGCGGGTCCCGAGGCCGAGCGCGCCTGGCTGATCTGCGACCACCCCGATCACGCCTGGGTCCGCGGAACCTGGCCGGACCAGCCCGTCGACCCCCGTCTGCCCCTCTACACCGCTCCGCCCCAGTGAGGTCCCCGATGAGCCCATCCACCGTCCGTCTGACCGTCGCCCAGGCGCTGGTGCGGTTCCTGTCCGCCCAGTACACCGAGCGCGACGGCGTACGGCACCGGCTGATCGCCGGCACCTGGGGGATTTTCGGCCATGGCAACGTGGCCGGCCTCGGACAGGCCCTCCTCCAGGCGGGCGAGGACGTCATGCCCTATCACCAGGGCCGCAACGAGCAGTCCATGGTGCACGCGGCCGTCGGCCACGCCCGCCAGCTCAACCGCCTCTCCGCGCAGGCGGTGACGACGTCGATCGGCCCCGGCGCGACAAACCTCGTCACGGGCGCCGCACTCGCCACCATCAACCGTCTCCCGGTCCTTCTCCTCCCCGGCGACTACTTCGCCTCGCACGCCCCGGACCCGCTGCTCCAGCAGCTGGAGCACCCCACCGAGACGGACGTCTCGGTGAACGACACCCTGCGTCCGGTCTCCCGCTGCTTCGACCGGATCACCCGCCCCGAGGCACTGATCCCGTCCGCGCTGAACGCCATGCGCGTGCTCGCCGACCCGGCCGAGACCGGCGCGGTGACGCTGGCCCTCCCCCAGGACGTGCAGGCGGAGGCGTACGACTGGCCGCAGGAGTTCTTCGCCGACCGCGTCTGGTACGTACGGCGCCCCGCGCCCGATCCGGTCGAGCTGGCGGCGGCCGTCGAGGCGATCCGCTCCGCCGAGCGCCCGCTGATCGTGGCGGGCGGCGGTGTCCACCACAGCGAGGCCGAGGCGGCGCTGAAGGCGTTCGTCGAGGCCACCGGCATCCCGGTCTCCTCCACCCAGGCCGGCAAGGGCTCCCTGCGTTACGACCACCCCGCCGACCTCGGCGGCATCGGCCACACCGGCACCTCGGTGAGCGACGACATCGCCCGCGCCGCGGACCTGGTGATCGGCGTGGGGACGAGGTACACGGACTTCACCACCGCCTCGGGCACGCTCTTCCAGAACCCGGACGTGCGCTTCCTGAACCTCAACATCACCGGCTTCGACGCGCACAAGCTGGCCGCGCGGACGCTGGTCTGCGACGCGCGGGCGGGGCTCACGGCGCTGACGGAGGCGCTTTCCGGCCAGCGCGTCGATGCCGCGTACGAGGCCGAGTACCGCGCCGGCAAGGAGCGTTGGGACGCGGTCGTCGAGACCGCCTACCGGGCCGACGACGAGACGGCCGTACCGACGCAGACGCAGGTCCTCGGCGCGCTGGACGCGGTCGTCGGCGACGACGTGGTGATCAACGCGGCCGGTTCGCTCCCGGGTGACCTGCACAAGCTGTGGCGGTCGCGTTCGCCGCGCCAGTACCACCTGGAGTACGGCTACTCCTGCATGGGTTACGAGATCCCGGCCGGGATCGGCATCCAGCAGGCCGCCCCGGACACGGTCGTGTGGTCGCTGGTCGGCGACGGCACCTATCTGATGATGCCGACGGAGATCGTCACCGCGGTCCAGGAGGGCCTGCCGGTCAACATCGTCCTGATCCAGAACCACGGCTACGCCTCCATCGGCGGGCTGTCGAACGAGGTCGGCGCCGAGCGCTTCGGCACCGACTACCGCTACCGGGCCGCCGACGGCACCTTCAGCGGCGCCCCGCTCCCGGTCGACCTGGCCGCCAACGCGGCCAGCCTCGGCATGGACGTGCTGCGCGCCAAAACGGTGGGCGAACTGCGCGAGGCGCTGGCCGCGGCCCGCGCCTCCGACCAGCCCACCTGTGTGTACGTCGAGACGGACATCCTGAACCCGACCTCGCCGGGCCCCGAGGCATGGTGGGACGTGCCCGTGGCCGAGGTCGCCTCACGCGAGGCCGCCGTCGAGGCCCGCGAACGCTATGACCAGCACGTCGCCGGACGCCGTCGTCACCTCTGAACTCCCCCTTACGAAAGGCACTTTCGCACCATGCGGACCATCACCCACTGGATCGACGGCAAGCCGGTCGAGGGCACCTCCGGCCGCTTCAGCCCCGTCTACAATCCGGCCACCGGCGCCCAGGAGAAACAGGTCGCCTTCGCGACCGTCGACGAGGTGGACGCCGCCGTCGCCTCCGCCAAGGCCGCGTTCGAGAGCTGGGGCCAGTCGTCCCTGGCCAAGCGCACCGCGATCCTGTTCAAGTACCGCGAGCTGCTGGACGCCCACCGCGACGAGATCGCCGAGCTGATCACCGCCGAGCACGGCAAGGTGCACTCCGACGCGCTCGGGGAGGTCGCACGCGGCCTGGAGATCGTGGAGCCGGCCTGCGGGATCTCCGTGCAGCTGAAGGGCGAGCTGTCGACGCAGGTGTCGACCCGGGTGGACGTGGCCTCGATCCGGCAGCCGCTGGGTGTGGTCGCCGGCATCACGCCGTTCAACTTCCCGGCCATGGTGCCGATGTGGATGTTCCCGCTGGCCATCGCGTGCGGCAACACCTTCGTGCTGAAGCCGTCCGAGAAGGACCCGTCGGCGTCGTACCGGCTCGCCGAGCTGGCCTCCGAGGCGGGGCTGCCGGAAGGTGTGCTGAACGTCGTGCAGGGCGACAAGGTCGCCGTGGACCGGCTCCTGGAGCACCCGGACATCGAGGCGGTCTCCTTCGTCGGCTCCACGCCGATCGCGAAGTACATCCAGCTCAAGGCAGTCGAGCACGGCAAGCGCGTCCAGGCGCTCGGCGGTGCCAAGAACCACATGCTGGTCCTGCCGGACGCCGACCTGGACTTCGCCGCCGACCAGGCGATCAACGCCGCGTACGGCTCGGCGGGCGAGCGCTGCATGGCCGTCTCGGTCGTCGTCGCGGTCGGTGACACGGGCGACGAGCTGGTCGGCAAGATCGCCGAGCGGGCGAAGAACCTGCGCATCGGCCCCGGCAACGACCCGGCCTCCGAGATGGGCCCGCTGATCACGCGCGAGCACCGCGGCAAGGTCGCCTCGTATGTGGCGTCGGCCGCCGAGCAGGGCGCCGAGGTCGTCGTGGACGGCACCGGGTACAGCGTGGACGGCCACGAGGACGGCTTCTTCCTGGGCGTCTCGCTGCTGGACCGGGTGCCGCTGACGGCGGACGCCTACCGGGACGAGATCTTCGGCCCGGTGCTGGCGGTGGTGCGTGCGGAGACCTACAACGAGGCCATCAAGCTCATCAACGACTCGCGCTGGGGCAACGGCACCGCGATCTTCACCCGGGACGGCGGCGCAGCCCGCCGCTTCCAGCTGGAGGTGAAGGCGGGCATGGTCGGCGTGAACGTGCCGATCCCGGTGCCGGTCGGTTACCACTCCTTCGGTGGCTGGAAGGACTCGCTCTTCGGCGACCTGCACATCTACGGCAACGACGGCATCGCCTTCTACACCCAGCGGAAGGTGATCACCACCCGCTGGCCGGACCCGTCCGACGTCGGCATCAA
This sequence comes from Streptomyces sp. NPDC004752, assembly GCF_053601275.1. NCBI lineage: Bacteria > Bacillati > Actinomycetota > Actinomycetes > Kitasatosporales > Streptomycetaceae > Streptomyces > Streptomyces sp. NPDC004752. The sequence continues at coordinate 78,511 of NZ_JBSGBN010000006.1, forward strand.
CCTCGGTTTCCCCAGCAATTCCTGACACCCCGACAGGGACGGCGCCCATGGCGAAGACCCGCGGCTCCGCACACACCACGTCCACCTCCGCGCTGGACTCGCTGGACTTCGCCCTGGGCCGGGGCAGCCCCGTGCCGCTGTACTACCGGCTCGCGCAGCAGCTGGAGGCGGCGATCGAGCACGGGGCGCTCGCCCCGGGCAACCTCCTGGGCAACGAGGTGGGCCTGTCGGTACGGCTGGGCCTGTCCCGGCCCACCGTCCGGCAGGCCATCCAGTCGCTCGTCGACAAGGGGCTGCTGGTGCGCCGACGCGGGGTGGGCAGCCAGGTGGTGCACAGCCAGGTCAAGCGCCCCCTGGAACTCAGCAGCCTCTACGACGACCTGGAGGCGGCCGGGCAGGGCCCGACCACGCAGGTCGTCCGCAACGAGCGCGTCCCCGCGACCGTCGACGTCGCGGCCGCGCTCGGCATCGCGGAGGGCGCGGAGGTCTCGCTGCTCGGCCAGCCGTAAGTGCCCCCGGAGCCACGGAAGATCTCCTCGATCTCCTCCACCAGGCGCTGCCGACGCAACTCCCAGTCGGCGCCGTATCACCGCGGTCATCGCCCAGTACACCCGCGGCTCCGAACTGCGGGGCGGGTGCTTGTAGTCGCGCCCCAGCCTGCGGTGCAGCATCAAGGTCCCGTAGGCGCGCTCCACGATCCACCGCTTGGGGATCGGCACGAACCCGGTCTGCGCGGGGTTGCGCTCCACGATCTCCACCTCGATGCCCACCTCGATGCCCACCTTCTGCCCGTGCGCGACGACGGCGTTCTTGAAGCCCTGGTCGACCAGGGCCTTCTCGACGGTGTCGGTGTCGCCAACGACCTTGTCCAGCAGCGTGATGCCGATGGCATTCTCGTGCGCCGACGCGGCCACCACGACCACCGCGATCACCAGCCCCAGGACGTCAACGGCCAGGCCGCGCTTGCGGCCCGGTACTTTTTGCCGCATCACGTCCCGTCGACTGCGCGGGCACCCCGGCTGCCGCGTACACGCTCTGGGTGTCGAGCACCACCAGGCTCGGGTCCGCCTTGCGGCGCGCCTTCTCCCCCACCTGCCGGCGCAGCAGGTCGTGGATGGTCTGGTCGGTGCCGTCGTCGCGCCAGGTGTAGAAGTAGTACTTCACTGCGCCGGGCGGCGGGAAGTCGTGCGGGAGCAGTCCCACTGGCAGCCGGTGCGGCCCTGGTAGAGCAGCGCGTTGACGATCTCCCGCATCGCGTACCGGCCCTGGTGGCCGCTGACCGAGGGATGCGCGGCCTTCCACGCAGTGATCACCGGCTCGGCCAGCGACCACTGCTCGTCGGACAGGTCGGTCTTGTAGGGCTTGCGCTCGCTCACGGCGACCAGCCCAGCACGCGCACGGCCGCCGACCAGCCGGGATGCCGCACTGCCACACGTTCAGGTGACAACAGATCATCTATGTACTTACATACCGCCCTCTCACACCTTCGGGCACAGACGAGCCACGAGACGTGCTCGACCAGCTCAAAAGGGACGTCGACCATGGCACGACGGGACCAAGCGAGGCTCCTCGGACGATGCGTGCCACCGCGACGACCAGGAGCCTCGCCTCGTCACACCACCCCGCTGACCTGCACTTTCACCCCTACGGGACAGGATGAGAACGGTTCAGTGACCACCGCGCCGAGATGACCGGACGATTCCTCCTGAAGGGCCGTCACCGGCATGGCCACGACCGGCGGACCCGGACGCCCCCTCGGGCCAGCCGCACCTCCGCACACCCCAACCCGCCAGTCGCACCGGCAACTTGGCAATGCCCAGGAGGCGGTTCACCGCTGCCAGGTGCTGAGGGACTCCGAGAGCTCGGCCGCGCTTGACATCACCTGTTCCGTGATGTGTTCGGCCTGGTCCTCGTTGATACGGAACTGCGGGCCGGCGACGGTCACCGCGGCCACCACCTTGTCGGCTGCCTTGATCGGCGCGGCCACGGCCCAGACGCCCTCGTCCACCTCCGCCTCGCTCTTCGACCAGCCTCGCTCCACGATGCCGGGCAGACTGGCCAAGGCATGGTCGCGCTCCGCAGCCGGCGGCGGCGGACGGAGCCGGTCGAAATAGCGCTGTGCCCACGCTTCTCCCATGGAGGCGAGCAGAACCTTGGGGCCGGCGCCGCGGTGCAGGCTCATGATCTGCCCGGGCTCGAACGACAGCCGGATCGTGTGCTCCGGATGGCTCATCTCCACGCAGGTCGCGAAGTCTCCCACGCGCCGGATGACCAGTGCGGCCTCACCCGTGGCCTTCGACAGCCGCTCGACGAACGGGTGCAGGACCTTCGACAAGGGGAAGGCCTGTTCGGCGCTGCGGGACAGAAGGAAGACGCGCGGGGAGAGTACATAGGTCCCCTTGCCGTTGTCCTCCGCCAGATCCATCTCCCGCAGCAGTGAGATGAACCGGTAGGCCGAGGGGACGGAGATACCCACGGAGTGGGCGATCTCCTCCACGCTGAGCTCCGGCCCCTTCTCGGTGAAGAGGAGAAGGACCTTCAGCACCCGCCGGGCGCTGTCCACGCCGGGGGTCCTCTCCCGCCCTTCAGACACTGTGCGCCTGCCCCTTCATGTTCGTGGTCACCGTGGACGCCTCAAGCCGAGTATGTGCCGACGAGCCGGTTCTGCTCGATAACGTGGTTGCCATACGCGCTGAGAAACTCCTCTCTTGTCGGTTCACCGTTGACGGCAGTATCGAGGGCGTACACCCAGAAATAGTAATGGTGTGTGCCGTGCTCCGGAGGTGGCTGAGGGCCCGTATAGGCGTGTGTGCCAAGGGATGTGGGGCCTTCGCGGTAGACGGCCGTGCCGCCCTGTGCGGGGACGACGGGGGCCGCCGGGTCGATTCCGTAGACAACCCAGTGCGTGAAGCCTTGCGGCAGTGGCGCGTCGGGGTCGTGGACGATCAGGGCGAGTTCGACCGTTCCGGCCGGGACGCCGGTGATCTCCAGCCGGGGGGCAGCGTTGCCGTGGTCGGCGGCGAACCTGTCGGGGATGCGCTCGCCAGGTCCGAAGTCCAGGGCGGTGACGGCGAGGTCCTTGATGTTCAAGGGCATGTCGGTGTTTTCCTTCGGCGGTGGGGCGGGCGGCTCAGCCCGTCCGGTCGAGCATGCGAACGATCTCGTCTGCGACTGACTGGGGGTCCTCCTCCGGCACGTAGTGGTCGAGCCCGGGGAGCTGCACGGCGCGGAAGTCCGGGCGCAGCTCCCTGGTGGCGGCGAAAGCGCGGGGCGAGACGATCCTGCTGTGCTCGCCGCGTATCAAGGTCACGGGCACCGGGATGTTCCGGGTCTCGGCGGTGAAAGCCTGCCGCAGGCCGGCGACGGTACGGACCATCGCACCAGGGTCGGCGAGCGGCCGGAGGCCGGCGTCGGCAGCGGCGTAGCCGTATTGCCTGCGGCGGCGTACGGCGTCGGCCGGCAGCAGTGGGTAGCGCTCGCGGAGGTACGCCTCGATCTCGGCCGGCGAGGTGAAGGTGCGGTCGCCGCCGCGGACCCGGGTGTCGAGGTCGTCGAGCACCCCGGATTCCACGAACGGCGTGTAGTCGACGGCCACGACGCCCGCCACGGCGTGAGGGTGTGCCGCGCCGAGTACCACGGCGTTGCGGGCGCCGAGTGAGTGGCCGGCCAGAACCACCGGGCCGCGCGCGTGCCGCTGCAGCAGCGCGAGGACGTCGGCGCAGTACTCGGCTGCACCGTACCCGGTGGCGGGCTTGTCGCTGCGGCCGTGTCCGCGCTGATCGACGGCGATCGTACGGATCGATCCGCCCAGTCGTGCCACGACGCCGTCCCAGATGCCGAGGCTGGCGGTGGTGCCGTGCAGCAGGACGACCGTGGGCCCGTCGCGCGGCCCCAGGTCGCGGATGCACAGCTCGATCTCCCCGGCGGACACGCGGTGGACATCCCCTACCCTCGGCCCGGACTGTTGCGGGTCGAATGTCATCGCACTCACCCGGCCGCTCACACCGGCTTGATGGCCGAGAGCGCCTTGCGTACGCCGACCAGTCCGGCGACGATCTCGGCGCGCTTGGTGGCGACCTCGCCCTCGGTGTACTCGTACAGTCCGCCTCCGGTCTTCATGCCGAGCTTGCCCTGGCCGGTCAGATCGGTGACGAGGGAGGAGACGCCGGTCTCGTTCGACAGGTCCTGGTTGAGGTAGGTGGCCACGGCCTGGTAGATGTCGAGCCCGGCCATGTCGACCAGACGCATCGGGCCGATGACCGCGAGCTTGTAGCCGATGCCCCACTTCACGCAGGTGTCCATGTCCTGCTGGGAGACAACGCCTTCCTCGACGAGGGCCATGCATTCGCGCAGGACGGCATACAGCACGCGGTTCTCGACGAAGCCCGGCACCTCCTTCTCGACGACCGCCTCGTAGCCGAATGCCTTGACGATGCCTACGAGCCGCTCCTGGACCGCCGGGTCGGTGCGCTCACCCTTCACCACCTCGATCATGGGGATGAGGTGCGGCGGGTTGGACCAGTGCATACCGATCAGGCGCTCGGGGTGGGCCATGTCCACGGACATGTCCGAGATCGGGATACCGGAGGTGTTGGTCGCGATGATCACATCGTGGCCGACTGCGGCCTCGATCCGGCCGAGCACCGTCTTCTTCAGCCCGAGCTGCTCCGGGACCGCCTCGATGACGAGGTCGGCGCCGTCGAGCGCCTTCGCCTGATCCACTTCGACGGTGACCGATCCGCCCGGTGTGACGGGCACGTCGAGCTGGTCGAGGTGGGTGACGGCGGCGGCACAGATCCCCTCCGCCCGCGCCAGGGCCTCTTCGCTGACGTCGTTGAGGCGCACATACGATCCGTAGCGGGCGAGCAGCGCCGCGATGCCGGGCCCCATGCTGCCTGCGCCGATGACGGTGCTGGTCTTGGGAATGCTCATGGTGGTGAATCCTCCTTGCGGATGGCGGGTGGGCGGACGGTCAGCCGGCGACTCCCGCCTCGAGGCGGTCGAGCTTGCGGTTGAAGTACATCCAGTAGTTGTCCCTGGCCCGCTCGGGGTAGATGCGGCGGTGCTTCTCGCTGGTCTCCTTTGCGTCCGGTGCCTCGTACGGCAGCCCGGAGGCGGCCAGGGAGAGCTGGAACTTGGCGGCCCACTCCAGGAAGATCCCCGCCAGGGTGGCGTCCTTGACGTTGCGGCCGACGAAAGAGGCTCCGTGGTTGGCCATCAGAACGGCCTCGGCGTCGCCGAGGACCTGGGCGAGCGCCTTGCCCAGGTCCGGGGTGGTGATGATGTGGCTTGTCGCGTCGAAGCGCGGGACGCCATGCTCGGCGAACCACACTCCGTGGTTGTTGACCGGCTGCAGCTCGGCGGTGGAGGCACCGAAGACCGTGGCGTGGAACGGGTGGGAGTGGCCGACCACTTGGACGTCGGGGCGGGCGCGCATGATCTCCGCGTGCAGCGGCCATTCGAGATGGCGCAGCCCCTGCCCTTCGAGGACGTTGCCGTCGAAGTCGATGAGGATGTAGTCCTCGGCGCGGACCTCCTCCAGACCGAGGTTGCCCCGCTTCAGCCACAGGCCGCGGCCGTGCGGGTCCCGGTAGGAGAGATGGCCCATGGACATGTCGCCGTGTCCCTCCATCTCCAGGATCCGGTGGGCCCGGGCGAGGTTGTCCAGGACGTTGGCGATCGAGTCGTCCTGCGAGTGGAGGGCATCGCTGGGAGACATGCGTGACCTTTCGTTCGGTAAGGAAGCCTGCGGGCGTGGTCAGCGGTGTGCCGCGGCGAGGGCCTCGGCCGCGGTCAGCCCGCCGACCCGCTCGTGTACGCGACCGCCGCCGGCGACGGCCACGCAGATGAACAGCTCGTCCGGGCGCGGTACGTCGGGTATCGACACCGTCGCCGCGTCGTAGTGCGAGCGGACGTAGAGTTCGTCCTTGTAAGCGAGGGGTATGTCGATGCTCGCGCCCGCGGCGGCCGTCTTGGTCGCCGAGGAGATCCACGCCGCTCCGCCGCCCACGGCTTCGCGCAGTGCGTCGCCGAAGACGGTGGTGACGCAGGCGACGACGTGCTCCTGCTCGCCGTCCAGGCCCGCTAGCCCGCCCTTGCCGTAGCTCTCCACCTCGGCCCCGCCGAGCAGGGCGACGGCCCGCCGGCCGAGTGCCGTCCCCAGCGCGGCGCTCGGCTCGGTGAGCGCGGTCAGGTCGTCGACGTAGCGCCCGGCGAACGGATTCTTGATCACGACGCCGCAGACCGCCTTGACCAGCGGCTTCCCGACGACGGGGCCGTTCTCGTGCAGGGTCTCCTCGACCAGGCCGACCCAGCGCCGCACCTGGTAGTTGCCGGTCACCGCTTTCTCTGCCGTCATCGTGTTCATCTCCTCATCAGGGCCGCGCCACGGACACCGACGGTGCGTGGCGATTGGGGTTGGTCGGGTCGTAGATCGCGGTCTCGAGGTTCTCCAGCGTGAACTGGCTGCCCTCGGACATGCGCCGGGTCGCGGCGAAGTCGGCCGAGCGCTGCTGGCAGCGATCGGTGAAGGGCCGCTCCAGCTGCTCCCAGCGCTCCATCGCCTCCTCCAGCTCGCCGTCCGCGGCCTCGCTGGCGGCCACGGCCAGGGTGTAGGCGTTCGCCATGGCGCAGCCGGCGCCCTGGGCGAGCGCGGGCGGCATGGCGTGCGCGGCATCGCCCACCAGGGCGACCACACCGCGGCGCCACTCTGCAACGTGGGTGGTCTCGTATCCGTAGTAGCGGGGGTCCCGGGCCCGTGCCGCGGACCGCAGCACGGGGGTGAGCTCGGGGTAGGCCGATGTCCACAGGTCAAGGTCGATCGGCGTCCGGCTGCCTTGCTCATCGTCCCGGCGGGCGCCGAGGGCGATGTAGAGCTCGCGCTCGTTGCAGGGCACGTAGAGCACGCGCAGATAGCGCGGGTCGAGGTTCCAGAAGTCGATGACGTTGTCCCATTCGCCGGGGCCGAGTTCGGCCCGATGGCGGGGGACCAGGAGCCGGATGATGCCATCGCCCGACTTCCACCGCTCCTGTGCGAACCCGATCGAGTCGCGCACCTTCGACTTCACCCCGTCGGCACCCACCACGAGGTCGGCGTCCAGGGTCTCGCCGGAGGCGAGGGTGATCCGGCCGCGCGGGTCGGCGGAGACCACCTCGGAGCCGGTGCAGATCTCCACTCCGGCCCGCAGGGCGGCATTGAGCAGGGACTTGTGCAGGTGTGGCCTGGTCAGCGTGCGCCAGGGCAGTCCGCCGAAGTCCTCGTGCGACAGACTGTCGTGCTGGAACCGCGTCTCGTACCAGGGCGGTGTCATCGAGTCGGCCATCACCTCGTCGTAGGCGCCGATGGCCTTGAGGACCTTGAGGCTGTTGTGCCACAGGACGATGCCCGCACCCTGCTCGCGCAGCTCGGCGCCCATCTCGTGTATCCGCACCGTCCATCCGCGCTGTGCGAGCGCGGTCGCGGCCGTGAGGCCGGCGAAGCCCGCGCCGGACACCTCCGCGTGGCGTCCTCGCCCGTTGATCGTGGTTTCCATTGCTCCGCTTCCCCTCGTTGGTCAGGCCGGACGGCCCTGGGTCACTTCGAGGACTTCTCGACGAACGCCGGGGTGTAGATGTCCTCGACGGCGGGCGGGCTGCCCTTGAGCACCTGCTGGTCGGCGAGGGTGTCGATGGTGGCCTGCCACACCTGTGCGTCCATGGCGCCGAGCCCGTTCTTCTCGGTGGCGTCGCTGGTGAAGGTGTGGTCGACGTCCGCCTGCAGCTGCCGCTGGAAGAGGTCGGCCTGGTCGCGGTACTCCGGGGAGGAGTCGGCGAGGATCTTCGCGGTCTTCTCGGGATTGTCGATGACGTACCTGAACGCCCTGAGATAAGCGTTGGTGAAGCGCTGGACGAGGTCGGGGTGATCCTTGACCATCTCGTCACTGGTGAACAGGCCGGATCCGTAGACCTTGTAGCCGTGATCCGAGCCGAGCATCACGTCGAGCGAGCCCTCGCCGCCCGCGGCGTCCTCCAGCTGCGGCACCTCGGCGTCGATGTAGCAGGGAACGGTGTCGACCTTGCCCTTGATGAGGTAGTTCTCGTACGGCGGGGTGACGGTGACCTCTCGGAGGTCCTTGCGCTCCATGCCGTTGGCGGAGAGGAGCGCCTGGTAGAAGACGAAGGTCGAGCCGGCGGGGTGAATGCCCGCCGTCAGACCCTTCAGGTCATCGATCGACTTCAGTTCCACGTCCTTCTTCACGGAGCACATGGCCAGCGGCGAGTGCTGGTTGACGACCGCCAGCGCCTTCACCGGGATGTTCTGGGAGCGGGCGATGACGAGCGAGGGCAGGTCGGCGAAGCCGAAGTCCGCGCGGCCGGTGCCGACGAGTCGCAGGGCGTTCGACGAGCCTGTGCCGGTCTTGATGGCCTCGACATCGATACCCTGCTGCTTGAAGTAGCCGAGCTTGTCGGCGACGTGGAATATGCCGTGGTCGCCGCGCAGCTGGTAGTCGAGCTGCACCGTGACGGTGTCGAGGCCGTCGGCGGAGCCGGCGCCACCGCCCGCCTCCCCGCCGCAGGCGGAGAGAAGGAGTGCCGCGGCGGCCGCGGCGGCAGTGGCCGCCTTCTTCGTATATGTCCTGGCGGGCTTCCCCCGGGGAGTGGCCAGGGGTTTGGTGGGTGTGAACATAGTGGCTCCTGGCGGATGAGGAGGTGCGAGAGCCGTGGTCAGTGCGCATCAGGCCGCGATGTGCGGGAACCACTTCCGCAGGCCGAACTCGATGAGTGACAGCCCGTAGTAGAGGATCAGGCCGAGCAGGGACACGAGAGTCAGGGCCGCGAACATGAGTGGTGTGTCCAGCTGCGTGGAGGCGAACTGGATGAGGTAGCCGAGGCCGTTCTCGGCTCCCGCGAACTCAGCGACCACGGCGCCGATGACGGCGAGTGTGATCGCGATGCGCATGCCGGCGAAGAGGTACGGCAGCGAGGTCGGGATCTGGATACGGGCGAGGATCTGGTTCCGGTTGGAGCCCACGGACCGCATGAGCAGGATCAGATCCTGGTCGACTGCCTTCAGTCCGACGATCATGTTGAGTGTGACCGGGAAGAAGGCGATGACCACGATGAGCAGGAGCTTGGGCGCGAGGCCGTAGCCGAACCACAGGATGAAGATGGGGGCGAGTGCCACCTTGGGCACGACCTGGAAGAGGACGATCAGCGGGTAGAGGGCGCGCTCCAGCCAGGCGAAGCGGACGATCAGCACAGCGATCAGCACGCCGACGGCGAGGCTGAGCAGGAAGCCGTAGAGGATCTCCTGGGTCGTCACCCAGGTCGCCTCCAGCAGCAGGTCGCTCGAGCGACCCATCTCGCCGAGGAACTCGCTGGGCTTCGCCAGTTCAAAGCTCGAGATCCCGAAGATGCCGACGGCGAGCTCCCACAGGACGAAGGTGCCTGCGAACACCGCCATGCTGGGCCATGCCCTGGAGAGCCACGACCGCCACGCGCCGCCTTCTCGGCCGGCCCCGGCGTCGGTCGTCCTCTTCACGTTCTGCTGAGTGAGCGTCATGTCAGACCGCCACTTTCGGCTCGAGGTGCGCGCGCAGCCGGGAGGCGTATTCGCCGAATGCGGGCTCGTCGAGTACGCCCCGTGTGCGGGGCCGTGGAAGATTGATCTCGAGCGTCTCGAGAAACGGACCCGGAGTACGGCCCATCACGTGCACGGTGTCGGAGAGGAATACCGCTTCCGAGAGGGAGTGGGTGACGAAGACGACCGTTTTTCCGGTGGTCGCCCAGATCTCCGCGAGCTTTTCGTTCATCTCGTCCCGCGTAATGGCGTCCAGGGCTCCGAACGGCTCGTCCATCAGCAGAATTGCCGGGTCCATGGCCAGGGCGCGGGCGATGGAGACGCGCTGCGCCATGCCGCCGGATAGCTCGTGCGGCAGCTTGTCGCCGGAGCCGGCGAGACCGACGAGTTCGAGCGCGCGCTGTGCTGCGTCCGTCGTCTCCTGTCGGCTCTCACGCGTGGCGATCTGGCGGAGCATGCTTGTGTTCTGCAGTGCCGACTTCCACGGCAGCAGGGCTGGGCGCTGTGGTACGAGACCGATGCGCCTGCCCTTCACGGCCTCCGCGGCGGGCATGCCGCCGATGGATACGTCCCCGGCTGTCGGCGCGAGAATTCCGCCGATGATTTTGAGCAGGGTGCTCTTTCCGCACCCGGAAGGGCCCAGCAGAGTGACGAAACTGCCGGGAGCGATGTCGACGTCGAGGTCTTCGAGAACTGTCTGCTTTCTGCTGTGCCCTGCGAATCTCATGATGATGTCGTGGACGGAAATCCCCATGGATTCCATGAAACCCCCCTCTCCTCCAACGGAAGTGTGGTGGGAACGCCTCCCGATCGCGTTATCACTCTCTAATAATGCGTTATCATGAACGCTAGGCTCACCCTTCGGGGTGCGTCAAGACGGGTGCGCGCAGTTTTCTCGCCGCCTGCATGCCGGGAGTCGAACGTGCGGGCGGTCGCGTCGAGGCGACCGCTCGACGGACGCAAAGAGAACCGCCGCCGCGGATGAGGGCTGGCCTCCAGGGATCCCAGTAGTGCTTCGTTAGGTTGAGTCCGGTGGGTGGGTGTCTGTCCGGGCCGGGGCCGGTAACTCTCGGTGGCATGTGGGGCAGGCGCCGGTCCAGCACAGCAGCAGGTCCTGCGGGGTTTGAAGGATTTGGTAGAAGGTCAGGCCGGCGCTGGGGCTTTGGGGTCCGGGCGCCGGAGGGTGAGGAAGGCATGAGCTGCGGTGACGAGGGGGACGCGGTGGTGCCAGCCGCGCCAGGTGCGGCCTTCGAAGTGGTCCAAGCCCAGGCGGTGCTTGAGTTCGCGGTGGTCGTATTCGATCCGCCAGCGACTTCGCCATGCGGCAGGCAGGACGCCGTTCCACCCGCCACGCCCACCGGCCCTGTCCCGTGCGGCCTTCGTCGCCGCAACACCGGCAGGGCGGACCTCCAGCACGATGAACCGGCCGGTCATCGCTCCTTTGCTGCCCTGGCGCCAGGTGCAACGCCGCAGTCGGCGCCGTCCGGCGGCCAAGCCGTGCATCCGGCCGTATCCGGCATCGGCCACCACGACCCGGCCGGCCAGCCCCACCCGAGCGCCTCATCGATCGCGCCCAGGGCCAGGCGCCACTTCTCCCGGTGCCCCAAACCGTCAGGCACTCCAGCCTTCGCGCGACGCCCATCGTCCGGATCCGCCCACTCGGCAGACAGGAACAACCGCCAGTCCAGCGGCACCGAAGCAGCATCAGTGACCGTATGCAGGCTCACGATTCGTCTTCCACTTCGAACTGTCCTGACTCTGCGCCAGCCGGGCCACCCCACGCGCCATCAGGTGCGTGCATGGCTGCACCGCGGTCTGACACAGGCACCAGCAAGGAGAAGCCCGTGCCCGTCGAAACCATCCTCGGCCCGATCCAGCCCAGTGAACTCGGCGCCGTCGACGCCCACGAGCATGTGTTCTTGCGTACCCCCGTCAACCCTGGGGACGACTTCCTTGACCCTGAGCGGGCGGCCGCCGAACTCTCCCTTGTTTCCGCGTCCGGCATCCACACCGTGGTGGACCTCACCCCTGTCGGACTCGGACGGCAGCCGCTGAGACTGGCCGAGATCTCGCGGCGGACCGGTGTCCGCGTGGTGGCCGCGACCGGCTATCACCGTGCGGCGCACTACGCGGAGAGCCACTACACAAGGCCGGCATCATCAAGCTCGGGGCCTCCTATCAGAAGGCCAACGGCCTGGAACGGCACTGGTTCGCCGCCGGGGCCGCCGCTGCGGCGCAGACCGGGGTACCCATCGCAGTGCACACCGAAGTGGGAACAGCGGCGTTCGCGATACTGGACCTGCTCGCGGGCCACGGCATCCCCGTGGAGCGTGTCGTGCTCGCGCACACCGACCGCAATCCCGACCCCTATCTCCACCTCGACCTCATCGACCATGGTGCAAACCTCGTCCACGACACCATCGGGCGGATCAAGTACCGCCCGGACTCGGTCGTGTTGGACCTGCTGGAAACCACCGCCGCCCACGGCAAGCTCAGCCAGGTGTGCCTGGGAACCCACGTAGGCCGCAGCTCCATGCTCGCCTCCTACTCGAAACCGCCCCGCAGAATCTCCTCGGAGACGCGAACCAGGCCGTGGCCGACGGGGGCCCGGAGGGGGCGATGGCCGAACACCTGCGGCTTGCGCTGGACTTCTACGGCCAGGACCTGGACACCCCGCTGGACGAGGTCCTGGCCGGGCGGGGCATCAAGGTCGCCACGCTCGAGGATGAGCTGACGGCCGCCCGCTGAGCCAGCACCGGACAGACATGCAGACCGGCAGCGGCAGTCTGCAGGTCCGCCAGCTCGACCATGCCTGCGCCGAAGCCGACTGCTTCGTGACAAACCTCTTCGTGACAACCCGCGTCTGCTCAGGCGGACGGCGGCGCGGCACAGGAGCCGCGGAGGACCAGAGCCGGCTGCACATCGATCTGCCGCGTGGGTGCCTCATCAGGCTCGGCCAGAAGTTCAAGGAGTGTCTGGGCGGCAAGGCGACCGACGTGCTGTTTGAAAGGTGAGACAGCGGTGAGGGCCGGGTTGGTGAACTCCGACAGCTCGTTGTCGTACGCGATGATCGAAAGCCTTTGAGGGACGGGGAGTTCGTCGGTCAGGCCGTTCTGCAGCAACGCCAGCGCGTCTGTGTCGGAGTGGCAGATCAGCGCGGTGACCTCCGCGTCGCGCAGTGTCCCGGAGAACTTGCGTACGTCCTCGGCGGTCCACCGGGGCCAGCCGTCCACGTCCGGCCCCTGGATCGCCGGCAGGTCGGCGGGCAGGTCGAGGCTCTGGACCGCCTGCTGCCAGCCTGTCCGAACGACCTGGGACGTAGGGGAATCGCCGCGGGCGAACAGTGCGATGCGCTCGTGCCCGAGGTCGCGCAGATAGCCGACCGCGCGCAGGACACCCGCCTCGTGCGCTGATCGCACCCACGACACCGCAGGCGTGAGCACCGTGGTCATGCACTGCCGCTCCACCAGGACGCTCGGCGCGGGGAATGCGCCCTGGGAACCGCTGAGTTCGTCCAGGAGGGAGTCGGGAACGGTCGGCGCGAGCAGCAGGCCCTGGGCGCCGGAGTCGAGCAGCCCTCGCACCAGATCGGCTTCGCGTTCGGGTGTGTACTGGGAGACTGCGATCAGAATGCGCCCGCCGACCGCGGTCACGGTGCTGCGGATGCCGTCGACGATGTCCTTGAAGTAGTAGAGCGACTCCGGGATCAGGATGCCCACGACGGGCCCCTCGTCGGACTCTTCACCTCGGTGGCCCGTATACAACGCGCGCCGACGTGCGTCTGCGTGCGTCTGCGTGGGCTCGTCGGCAGCACCGGGGTTCGGGGCGGAGGTGAGCACGGCGCCACCGTGCACCTTCTCCAGGAACCCCTCACTGGTCAGAGCCTCCATGTCCCGTCGGATGGTGACGTCCGAAACCCCCAGTAAAGCCGCCATATCAGCCACACGGGCAACTCCGTCACGGCGGGCAGCGGCGAGTATGGCGGCACGCCTCTCCGCAGCGAGCATCCGCTTCTCCTCATCAAAGGCAGGGGTCCGGGTGTTGCCTCATGTCCCGACTGTGTCGCGGCCTGGGACCCCGGTCGCAGGGCTTGATCGAGTCAGAAGCTAGCAGGACCACGCTGCTGGACGCCAGAGTTCGTGTCGGATTTCTTATTTATTTGTCTGTCTTCGTGCTTATTCTTCGGGACGCGGTGACCGCAGGGTCGTCGACGCGGGTGGTGAGTGGCCGACCTCCCGGTGCGGCACGACAGCGATGGGGAGGTACAGGCGTGCAGGAAGACGGGAGGCGTCGGCGCGTTCGGTATTGCTACGGGGCCGTAGGCAGGCCCTCCCGCGGGCGGCGAGCAAGGGACCTGCATCTGTGCAGGTAGCAGGCCAATCCGGGTCGAAAGCCAACAGGGTCCACGGCCGGGCGCCAGTGGCGCGCACGAATCATTTCGAAAATCTCTTTTTCTGCTCTGTTTCGTCCGAAGGCATTGACATGCGTCGGGTCCGACTCAACACTCGCTCCACAGCAGCCGGAGCCTCCGGAACAGGCGGTGAACCCGGCCTCCGGCTACCGGCCAACACCCTCTGCAAGCAAAGCCGTTCCCCAAGGATCCGAGGAGACCTATGTCCACCGCACCCGCACGTGCCACCTCCAGACGCACCTTCCTGCGTGGCGCCGCAGCCGCCGCCGCAGTGGGCGCGGGCGGTTCACTGACCGCATGTGCTGCATCGGTCGACAAGAGCAGCAGTTCCGGCGGTGGCAAGAAGGTCAAGTTGACCGTGATGACCGTTCCCGGCGAGGTCGGTGCTGACGTCGTCAAGGCATTCGAGACCGCGCACCCCGGGATCGCTCTTGAGATCCTGACGTACGACCAGACGAAGCTCAATGCCATGATCACCTCGGGCAACACACCGGACCTCGTGCGTACCGCCGGTGCGACGGCGACGCCGTACCTCGCCCAGCGGGGACTCGCCGCGGAGCTCGACTCGTACTTCGCCAACAGCAGCGTCCTGAAGGTCGACGACCTCGACCCGGTGAACGACCTGTGGCGTTTCGACGGCGCTGTCCAGGGACGCGGGCCCCGCTATGGCGTGGCAAAGGACTACTCCCAGGACCAGATGTACTGGTACAACGCCAAAGCGTTCGAGGACTCGGGCGTGAAGGTGCCGACGACCCGGTCGCCGCTCAGTTACGACGAGTGGCTCGACCTCGGCAAGCGCCTGACCCGGCGCAGTGGTGGCCAGACCCGCACCTACGGCCTGGGCGCCTTCCCGTCCTCGACGCTGTCGCACTTCATCGGCATGGTGGAGTCCGCCGGCGGCAAGCTCTTCAGCGACGACCTGACGACCGTGGACTTCTCCACGCCCGAGGCCCGCCGGGTGCTGTCGTTCTACATCGACTACGCCAACGCCCGGGTCGGCAGCAGTGTCCTGGAGCCGCCGCCCGCCAGCGGCCTCAACCCGCTGTTCATGGCCGACCGCTACGGCATGCTGTGCCTGGGCTACTGGTTCGGCGGTTCTCTGTACGGCGACAAGGTTGCCGACCACGTCGGGCTGGCGCCCGCACCGCAGTTCGGGGCCAAGCGGGTCAGCCCCTGCTACTCCGCCACCGGTTACTGGATATCCGCCAAGTCCCGCCACAAGGACGAGGCGTGGCAGTTCTTCGAGTGGTACCTCGGTGGTGACCAGGCCAAGTCCCGTGCCTCCACCGGTTGGGGCGTGCCGGCGCTCAAGTCCTTGCAGGCGTTCATGCCCCGTGCGCAACCCGCGCAGCAGCAGGCGCTGGCGGTGCAGCGCGCCGAGCAGCGGTTCTTCTCTGCCATCACCTTCTCGCCGTATGTGCAGATCGACGCCGCCGAGGCGGCCGTCGTCCAGCAGCTCACCGAATCCGTCAAGGGCGGCGCGAGCGCCGGCGCGGTGGCCGATGCCCTCAACGCCAAGCTCAACGACTTGCTCAAGCAGGGCAAGGGGCTCAGCGGCCGGTGAGCCGCAGCTACTGGTGCACGTCCCGAGAGAAAGACGCGAGATGTCCGTGCTGACCGCGACGAGGGCCCGCATGCGCCCCGACCTGCCGACCGCGTCCCCGCGCCGCGGGTGGAGCCGCTACCGCAGCAGAACCTTCTATGCATTCGTCGCGCCCTGGGCGGTGGGATTCCTTGCCCTCACTCTGGCACCGATGCTGTACGCCCTGCGGCTGAGCTTCACCAACTCCGACGGGCAGTCCCCGCACACCTCCTACGTCGGTCTGCGCAACTACACGCAGGCTCTGCACGACTCGGATGCCCTGCACAGTCTCTACCGCACCGGGCTGTTCACCGCCACGGTCGTGCCGCTCACGGTGATCGGCAGCCTGCTGTTGGCCATCCTGGTCAACCAGCCGGTGCGCGGCCGGGGCTTCTTCCGCACGCTGTTCTACCTGCCGGCGGTGGTACCCCCGGTCGCCGCCGCGCTCACCTGGAAGCTGGTCTTCGACCACGATGCGGGGCCGGCCAACGGCTTGCTGCACCTGCTCCACATCGATCCGGTCAACTGGCTTCTGGACCCGGCGGTCACCTATGTGCTGCTCATGCTGATGCTGTGGCCGATCGGGTCCGGCATGCTGGTCAGTCTGGCGGGACTGCAGGACGTCCCCAAGGAACTGTACGAGGCGGCGAAGGTCGACGGTGCCGGCCCCATCCGCAGCTTCCTCAGTGTGACCCTGCCCCTCATGTCACCGGTGCTGCTCTTCCAGGCCGTCACCGGCGTCATCAACGCCCTGCAGACCGTGGTCCAGCCGATGCTGCTGGCGCCCGCGGCCGGCGGCACCGTCTCAGCCACCCAGGTCAGCCCCGACAACAACCTGATCATGGTGCACATCTACGCCCAGTACTTCTCCTACGGACGCTGGGGGTACGGCTCGGCTCTGCTGTGGCTGTTGTTCGTGATCGTGCTTGCGGTCACGGCGATGCTGCTGTGGCTGTCCAAGCGCTTCGTGTTCTACAACGTCGACCCCGACGCCCAGGGGCAGGAAGGCGGCCGGTGATGAGCTCGTCGACAACCAGGGTCAGGCGCAGCGCGCCGCAACCGGCCTCCCGTCGGCACTCCCTGGGCATGGACGCCACTACCCGCCGTTCCCGTCGGCACTCCCCCGGCATGGGCGCCACTACCCGCCGTTCGGGCCTGTACGCACTGATGATCCTCATCGCCGCTGTGCTCACCAGTCCCTTCCTGTGGCTGCTGGTCACAGCGCTGAAGACCGACAGGTCACTGGGCTCGTTCCCCATCCAGTGGGTGCCGCACCCCATGGCACTCGGCAACTTCAGCCGCTCGGTGCACTTCCTGCCGTACTTCGGCTATCTCCAGAACTCCCTGACCATCGCGGCCATCCAGTCCGTACTGATGACGCTCACCTCGGCATACGTGGGCTTCGGGTTCGCCAGGCTTCGCGGTCCGGGCAAGAAGGTCATGTTCGCCGTGGTGATGGCCACCATGATGCTGCCGCACATCACCACCCTCATCCCCACGTACATCATTTTCACCAAGGTGCACCTGCTCAACTCCTATGTGCCCTGGGTGCTGTGGGGGTTGTCGGGCTCGGCTTTCCTGATCTTCATGTTCCGGCAGTTCTTCGCCGGCCTGCCGATCGAGATCGAGGAGGCCGCGCTGCTCGACGGCGTCGGCTACTTCCGGATCTTCTTCCTGATCTTCCTCCCGCAAGCCAAGCCCATGCTCGCAACCGGACTCATCCTGTCCTTCACCTGGGCCTGGAACGACTTCCTCACGCCCATGCTGCTGCTCAGCCATGACCGCACCACCCTTGCCGTGGCCCTGGCCACCGACTACACCGACCCGCATGGCGCTCCCATCAACAACCTCATGGCCGCCGGCGCCACCCTCTACGTCCTGCCGGTCATGGCGCTGTTCCTGCTGGTCCAGCGCCACTACCGCGCCGGATCCGCAACGTCGGGCCTGAAGTGAGCACACATCCCCGGACCACGAAAGAAGCCATGGACTTTCGCCCCAGCGCCCTTTTCGCCATGCGCCCCGGACTTCCCCGACTCCTCTTCGACGCCCCCGCCATGCGCCGGCTGCGGCACCTGGTGGACATCGACACCGACTTCACCGTGACCGACTTCACCGTCCCGGCCGCGCAATCCGCCCTGGCCCAGGCCGACATCCTCATCACCAGCTGGGACTGCCCGCCGCTGGAAGCCGCCATGCTCGATCTCGCGCCGCGCCTGCGTGCGGTCGTGCACGCCGCGGGCTCGGTCAAACACCACATCACCGATGCCGCGTGGAAACGCGGGCTCACCGTCTCCTCGGCCGCCGAGCCCAACGCCGTGCCGGTCGCCGAGTACACGCTGGCCGCGATCATCATGGCCAACAAACGTGTCCCGTTCATCGAGCACCACTACCGCCGCGCCCGCACGGCAGCCGACTGGATGGACTGGTCGACCCTGCACCCGCAGATGGGCAACTACCGCAAGACCGTCGGAGTCGTCGGCTACTCACGCACCGGCCGCCGCATCGTCGACCTGCTGCGCGCACTGGACGTCTCGGTCCAGGTCCACGATCCGTACCTGACCGAGGCCGAGGCGGCAGCCGCGAAGGTACGCAGGACCGGGCTGGACGACTTGGTGGCGACCAGCGATGTGGTGACCCTGCACGCCCCGGCGGCCCCTGAGACCCGGCACATGATCGACCGGCGCCGGCTCGCTCTCATGCCGGACGGTGCCACCCTGGTCAACACCGCGCGGGGGGGCGCTTGTCGACCAGGGCGCACTGGTGGACGAGCTGCGGTCCGGCCGGCTGTTCGCCGTCGTGGACGTGACCGACCCCGAACTGCCGCCCGTCGACTCGGAGCTGTACGACCTGCCGAACCTCGTACTCACCCCGCACATCGCCGGCTCCCACGGCGGGGAACTGCGCAGGATCGGCGTCCACGCACTGGACGAACTCGAACGCCTGGTACGCGGGGAGCCCCTGTTGACACCAGTGCACGCCGAGCACCTCACGCGCATCGCCTGACCCTGACAGGACCGAGCCATGAAGATCTCGAACGCGCCGCAGCTCGCGCCGCTTCTGAAGGAGATCCGCCAGGTTGCCGCCGACGCGGTGACCGGCGGTGTTCCTCCACAACCCACCTGGTCGCTCTTCCGCCTGTTCGCGGACACCGGCGACCGGTTGGAGTATGAACGGCTCTACTTCCGCCGCCGACGGGCCCTCAACGCACTTGCCGTCACGGCCATGATCGACGGTGCCAAGGCCGAAGTGGCAGCACTCGCCGACCTGCTCTGGTCGATCTGCGACGAGTACACCTGGGCAGTGCCGGCCCATGCATTCCTGATCGATGCGTCCGGGCGGGACATGGCACGCTGCGTCGATCTGTTCGCCTGCGAGACCGCGCAGGCACTGTCCGAGATCGTGACGGAACTCGTCGGCGTTCTGCCCCCGGATGTCGCAGAGCGCGTCCGGGCGGAGGTCGAGCGGCGCGTTCTCGAACCCTATGTCGGCGACCCGCGGCCATGGCCCTGGGAGACCGCCCGCAACAACTGGGTCGCGGTGTGTGCAGGCGCGGCGGGTATGGCCGCCATGTCCCTGTGGACAGGGCAGCAGCTCGATGCCGCGGTCGAACGCTGCCGCCGTGCCATGCATCACTACCTGACAGTGGTCGAGGAGGACGGTGGAGCCGTCGTCGAAGGGGTGGGCTACTGGTCGTACGGCTTCGGCTACTTCGCCTACTTCGCGGAGGCTCTGCGCGAGCGCACCGGGGAGGATCTACTCGCTGCCGCGCGCGCCACCGCGGCGTTTCCGGCCGCGGTGCAACTCAGCGTGAACCGCTATCCGGCGTTCTCCGACTCCAGCGCGGTGCAGATCCTGCCGACCGGCCTGTTCAGCCGTATCAAGGCACGGCTCGGCGTCGATGTCCCCGTCCTCGACCAGGTGTCTCCCTTCGACTTCGATCACTGCTACCGCTGGGCGCACCTGTCACGCACACTCTCCTGGACCGATGGGAGCCTGTTCGAGGGGCCGGACGTGCACGCGCAGGGGGCATGGCTCGAGCGGGCGCAGTGGCTCGTGGAGCGGGCCACCGTCAACGGCATGCCGGTGGCTTTCGCCGCCAAAGGCGGGCACAACGACGAGTCCCACAACCACAACGACCTCGGGCACTTCATCCTCGAAGCACATGGTGAGGAGCTGCTCGCGGACCTCGGCGCCGGCGAGTACACCGAGGAGTACTTCGGCCCGGGCCGCTATGAACAACTTCACCCGTCGGCCCAGGGGCACTCCGTGCCGCTCGTCCATGGACGTCCCCAGCGGCCGGGACGAGACAGTGCCGCCCGCGTCCTGCGCGCGCACCGCCGGGACGACGGCAGTTACCTCGAACTCGACCTGACCGCCGCATACGACACGGGAACAGGAGTATGCCGAGCGTTCGCCTGGAAACCCGACGGCACCCTTGAGATCACCGACACCTTCGACACCCCGGCCGACGTCGACGAACTCTTCATCAGCAGACTGGCTCCCGAGGTCGGCACCGGCCACGTGATCTGGCGCGGTGCCAAGGCACGCGCGGTGCTGCGCTTCGACGCAAGCCGCTGGCACCCGCACGTCGAACACCTCCAGGCCACGAACCACCTCGGCGCACCCGACCTCGTCCACCGGCTCCGCCTCACTTCCACCGCATGCCCCGAGCGCGCGGTCTTCGCCTTCACCCTCGAAGAGGAGCGACCGCAGTAGAGGACCGCATCGAACGACAAGAATGAGGAGTCCGAGTGAGACAGCTTTCCGCAAGCGTCTCTGTCATGAGCGCTTCAATTCTGCTGATTGCCGCGAGCTTGTTCTTTCTCCCCACAGCCGCACACGCCGCAGCGACCGTCACCTACGTCGACCGCTCAGCGGCTGCGGGCGGCGACGGGAGAAGCGCCTCCCCGTACAACTCGCTCGCCGCGGTCGACGCCCTGACCTTCGGCTCGGGGGACCATATCCACTTCAAGCGCGGCGCCACCTGCACGGGCCAGTTCAGCTCGGGCACCGCCGGCGCACCGATCACCGTTGCCGCGTACGGGACCGACACCGCCCGCCCTGTCATCGCGGGCGGTGGGGTCAGCACCGCGGTACACCTGTACAACGTAGAGCAATGGGAGATCAACGACCTCGAAATCACCAACACCGGCGCCAGTACCGGCGTCTACGACGGAATCCAAGTAGAGCTGCACGACTTTGGAACCGGCAGGGCCGCGAGCGGCGCCCTGGTCGAGCACAACACCGTGTACGACATATGGATGCGCTCTGCCGACAACAACGCCGGCGTGTGGACCGTCAACCCCGACGACACAGTCATCCGGCACAACGAGGTCTATCGGGTCCACCGGCCTGCACTCAACGACGGCATGGCCTTCGACTCCGACCTCGGCAATCGCGGCACCGTCATCCAGTACAACCACAGCCACGACAACCAGGGCGGCTTCCTGCTGTTGTACGGCACCTGCAACACCGGCAGCAGCACCTCCGGCACTGTCGTGCGCTACAACCGCTCCGTCAACGACGGCTCCCGACTGCTCTTCGGCTCGGGCGAAGACGATGCGCACATCTACAACAACACCCTCTACCTCCCTTCCGGGTCCACCACCCTGATCGTCGAGGACGTCCAGGGCACCACCCATGCCTTCTGGAGCAACAACGTCATCGACAACCAGGGCAGTGGCGGCTACGGCGGAACCAACTACGTCCCCGGCAACTACGTCTGGCGCGGCAATGTCCTCTACGGCAACCATCCCGCCAATGAGCCCACCGACCCGGGAAAGGTCACCGCGAACCCGCTGCTGACCTCACCGGGCTCAACCACCCCTACCGGCTACCAGTTGCAGGCCGGCTCCCCGGCTCTCGGCGCGGGCCAGGTCACCACCGATTCAGGGAAGCAGGACTACTTCGGTAACGCCGCCCCCACCGTTTGCCGCCCCGACACAGGCTACAGACCGTCACCGTCAAACCCAGCACCACTTATGTGATCTCCGGCTGGGGACGCGTCAACGCCAACGACACTCAGCTCGTCGTCGGCATCATGAACTACGGCGGTGCCGAGACCCGCGCTCCCGCCTTCGTCACATCTGACTGGCGTGGCGGCAGCGCCACGATCACCACCGGCGCCACCAACACCTCTGCCACCGTCTACTGCTACGTCCGCACCGGCACCGGCTGGTGCGACGACATCAGCCTTACCCCCAACCCTGAACGAGGTGGCTGGATCGACACCTGGCCCGAGACCACGCACAAGCACGCCCTTCCTGCCCATGTATCCGAAAGGAAAGCCGATGTCCTCTCAACGACCGTCGCGTCGCTCCCTGCTCCGTGCTGCCACCGGGTCGGCCGCCGCCCTCACGCTTGCGGCCGCCACGCCCGCGGCAGCCAAGTCCGCCCGGGCCCAGGAGGTCAGCAGCACGCTGGTGGACCCGGCGACACCTGCGGGCGCCCGCCCCGCCGTCTCCACCTCTCACCAGACGCTGGTTTTCAGCGACGAGTTCCTCGGCGGCACGCTCAACCCTGACCGGTGGAACGCGCGCGACTGGCAGCGCAGCGACGGCAACCACGGCGTGGACTACTGGTACAAACCGGCCAACGTGCACGTGGCGAACGGTCGGCTCGCCCTGGGCATCAGCCGGCTCGCGACCGAGTCCTATGCCGGAAGCCGCGTCGACACCCAGGGCAAGTTCGACTTCACCTTCGGGACCATCGAGTACAGCGCTGCCCTGCCGCCCACCATCGGGCACCTCGGAGCGCTCTGGCTCCAGGCCACCAACAGCACGCTGCCCGGCGGGGTGGCGGACGGCACCGCGCGCGACGGCGAAGAGATCGACATCATCGAAAGCTACAGCGTCTCCGACACATACGCGATCACCGTGCACTGGGACGGCTACGCAGCCGCCCATCAGAGTTCGGGCATGCCGGTCAACGCGCCCGGACTGCACGACGCCGGACGGTTCCACACCTTCACCACCGAGTGGACCTCCGCACACATCAACTTCTACTACGACACGACCCTGGTCCGCTCCATCACCGACCCGAAACTCGTCAGCCAGGTGCAGGAATTCGCGATCGCCTCCAACGAGATCATCACCTTCGCCGAAGGCGACATCCACAACGCCCCCCTGGACGCCACCTCCGACATGTATGTCGACTACGTCCGTATCTGGCAGTAACCGACCAACCACGACACCCGGACACGGGCTCGGTCCCGTCCGGGTGTCGTGTCAACTCGTTGGGCAACCGAGCTCTCTACCGGCCCGGGGCGCTTCGCAGCGACCGGTATGGGAAATGGCCGCGCGGTGCCAGACCGCGTGGACCGCGCCGGTGCCGACCGCACCCGTCGACTGGTAATCCGCGGCCCGGCAAGGTGGCTGGGAGGGCGACCTCGTCGTGGGCGCCGGCAACCGGTCCGCCGTCGTCACATTCGTCGACCGGCGCAGACGGTTCACCCCCTGCCGATGCAGTGACCTGGGCCGCCGAAACTCCTGGACCAGGCCGCCCACCGCATCGAGCACCTGCGCCTCGGCTCGGCGACGCCGCGGACGCGGGCCAAGAGGAGGAGGCGGCGCTCGGCGTCACACGCTACGCAGGAGCGCAGTCGGCGCTTCCCGGGGGGCAGCAGCGTGTCGGACGCCGACGTTCGGCACATGATGGGGTGCAGGTGTGTGCGCGTCGTGGCCAGGCGCGTGCCGCGGGCGGACACTCCGTACTCGGGGAATTCCCGTGCTCGCCGGAAGCCTGCCTCCCTGCTGATTACTACGATGGAGGGATGGAGTCGGCGGGCGCTGGAAAGGGGCCTATACAGATCCCCAAGATCAGCGGTGCGGAACTCGGTAGCAGATCGGGATTCCTGTCCGCGGGGTCGCGCACGGCCATCGTGGTGGTGGACGCGGAAGGTAGGGTCTGCCTGTGGAGCTCGGAGGCGCAGGCTCTTTTGGGCTATGCGGCCTCAGAAGTCTGCGGAATGCCTGCGGCGGACCTGCTGGTCTCGGCGGAAGATCGTAAAGCAGCCGCGACCGCCCGAGAACGGCACCCGGCCAAGGACAGCTGGAATGGCGTTCTGAGGCTGCGGCACCGCGATGGCCACGCGCTGCAGGTGGCACTGCGGGTTCATCCGGCCCTGACCGGGGAGGGTGGCGCCGGCTGGTCGGTCACGGCTTGCGAAGCACATCAGGTATGGCAAGAGGAAATCGACAGGGCGATCTTGGACGGCCTGATCACCCAGTCCCCGCTGGGGATCACCGTCATGGACGCCGACCTGCGATATTGCTGGATGAACAACGCAGCAATGCGTGATCTCACCGGGCCCGCGGAGCAACTCGTCGGCCGTCGCATCGGGGAGGATCAGTCGTATGCAAACGCCGCAGAGATCGAGCAGGTCCTGCGCCGGGTGCGGGAAAGCGGCGAGCCAGATCTTCACGTCCAGGTACGTGGCCGCCCTCCGTTCGACCCCCGCCGCGAGCATGTGTGGTCGGCCGCGTCGTTCCGGCTGACCGACCGTGCCGGCCGGGTGCTCGGCGTGTGCCAGACATTCTTCGACGTCACGGAAGGTGACCGGGCACAGCGGCGGCTGGCACTGCTGAACGAGGCCAGCGCACGCATCGGTACCACGCTGGACGTCGGGCGGACCGCGCAGGAGCTGGCTGAGGCGGCCGTTCCCGCACTGGCGGACATCGTCGTCGTCGACCTGCTGGATGCGACCGTCCGCGGCGAGGAACCAGCCCCGGGGCCGACCTATGAAAAGGTTCTGGCCCACAGGTCCGGCGCCTGCTCGATCCTGTCGACTCCCGACGAGACGCCGGAGGCTGCGTTCGCGGTCGGCGAGACAGTGACGTATCTTCCGGGCACGCCCCAGGTGCGTTCCTTGGCCATCGAACAGCCGGTCCTCGTACCGGCTGTGGAAGCCGAAGAGCCGCTCATCCGGGATGCGCGACGTGCCGAGAAGATCCGGGCATTCGGGATCCACTCGATCATGGCGGTTCCGCTGCGGGCGCGCGGGATCACGATGGGCATGGCCAGCTTCAGTCGCTATCGGCAACTCGAGCCCTTCGACGAGGAGGACCTGGCCCTGGCCGAAGAGTTCGCCTCCCTTGCAGCAGTGTGTATCGACAATGCCCGCCGCTACACGCGTGAGCACACCACGGTCCTGGCCCTGCAGCACAGTCTGCTGCCACATGATCTGCCGCGGCACCCGGCAGCCGAGACCGCGTACCGCTATCTGCCCGCCGTGGCCCATGCCGGAGCGGGCGGGGACTGGTTCGATGTCCTGCCCCTGTCCGGCGCGCGCATGGCTCTGGTCGTCGGCGACGTCACGGGCCATGGCCTGCATGCCGCGGCCGTCATGGGACGGCTGCGCACCGCCGTCCATACGCTGGCCGACCTCGACCTCACCCCTGCCGAAGTCCTCACTCAACTCGACGATCTGGTCATCCGCCTTGTCGAGGAGGATCCCGGCTGCGAGGGCGCCACCTGCCTGTACACCGTCTACGACCCCATCTCGCGTATCTGCGCCTTCGCCCGCGCCGGTCATCCCCCACCCACCCTGGTGAGCCCCGACGGCACGGCGGTATACCTCGACATTCCCGCAGGCCCGCCCCTCGGCACGGGCGGGCAGCCTTTCGAAGTCGCCGAACTCCAACTCGCAGAGGGCACTCTGCTGGCCCTCTACACCAACGGCCTCATCAATGCCTCTGGTCCCAATGCCGCCATCGGTCTCGCCGGGCTGGCCCGCGCTCTGGCCGACCCCGGCCGACCGCTGGAGGAGCTGTGTGATGCCACGGTGGGCTCCTTGCTGCCCGAGCCTCACTCCGAGGACGCCACACTGCTCCTGGCTCGCACTCGCGCCCTGGGAGCGCAGCAGGTCGCCTCGTGGGATCTGCCCACCGACCCTTCGCTCGTCGCCCACGCCCGTACCCTCGCTGCGGACCAGCTGTCCCACTGGGACCTGGAATCTCTGGCCTTCACCACCGAACTCGTCGTAAGTGAGCTGGTCACCAACGCCATCCGATACGCGCGCGCCCCCATCGCACTGCGGCTCATCCACACCGACGCCCTGATCTGCGAGGTGTCCGACGGCAGTCTCAGTGCGCCGCACCTTCGCCGCGCCCGCGCCACCGACGAGGGGGGCCGCGGCCTGTTCCTGATCGCCCAACTCACCTCCCGCTGGGGAACCCGTTACCACCCCGACGGCAAAACCATCTGGACCGAACAACCCCTGCCCTGACGGTAGTTCATCGACGTACTCGTTGATCGATCTCTTGCACGCAAGTCCCACCCTTCAGGGCATGGTCAGCGCATCCTCAACCTGCGCCCCGGCCGTCAGGCGGCAAACAGCACACACCGGCAGAGAGCCGTCAGTCGCTCCTCCCGGTACCGCCGTTCTCGGGCATGCTGGCCCGCAGGCGCCGCGTCGCTCGTTCCATGTGCGCACGCATCGCCTCGCGAGCTGCCTCCGCGTCCCGGTTCTCCACGGCCTCGAGGATTGGTTCGTGCATCGCCAGCGACGTGTGCGTCTCGCCGGCGGTGCGGATGACCCTGGATGCCCATGCTTGAAGCAGAGACTGGACATTGGTCAGCACGCTAGTCAGGACGGTGTTCCCGCTCGCCTCTGCGACTTGGAGGTGGAACGCGATGTCGGCCGCCACGTAGGCGTCGAGATCATCGCCGGCTTCCCGCATCCGTTCTGCCAGCTCCCGCAGGCGCTGCAGCTGCTCCTCGCTGCGGCGCTCCGCGGCCCATCCCGCCAACAGCACCTCGAGGTGATGGCGGGCTTCCAGGAGATCCTCCAGTCGTTTCTCCCCGAGCAGGATTCCCCACTCGATCACCTGGGGCAGGAGATCGGAGGTCGAGCGACTCAGATAGGTTCCGTCACCAACGCGCTGTTCCAACAGCCCCAGGAGACTGAGCGACTTGATCGCCTCACGCACTGTCGACCTGCCCGTCGACAGAGCCTCCGCGAGCTGCCGTTCCGACGGGATGCGCTGGCCGGGCGTCAGCTCTCCCGAGAGCAGGTAGTCGAGCAACCTGCGGGTGAGCTCCACGCTCGGTCCGTCCCGTCGGGGGGCTTGCTGAGGCCGCGGTAGTGGTATGGCCATGTGGAATCCCCCAGGAGTCGAGAGTGGTGGACCGGTGTACCAATCATAGGTCGCGCACTTTACTCTGGCACAGACCTTATGCGGCTCCGCCAGGAGTGGTCAGGACTGGCGTCAGCGAGTCCACGGCTCCGGCATCATGCGAGGTGATGCCATCCCTCGGCAGCGCATGCCGACGGAAGGGCGGCTGACAGCCGGGATGCGACCGCGCCGACCCCATTGGAGATCCGACGCGCTGCCGCAAGGCTCTCCTCTCCATCGTGTCCGGCGGCGCGAACCGCACGGCAGGCGACCAGCACGGTACAGCCGTGGCGCACGCGGCGTTCCGCGGCGATGGCCATGTCGGCACGGGCGGCCCCGGCCCGCGCACTGTCCGGCGGGGCGTCGACGTCGAGCCCCAGAGCCTTGAGGCCGCTCCGGCGCATCGCCGCACGGAGTCGGCGGTCGCCGGAGCAGTGTGTAATCCGGCGGCGGTCGGCTCGAACCCCACCAGCCTGGTTCGGTTGAGGCCGATGCGGTGGACGAATCGGCGCTCTGCTCGGCGTGCGCTTCGACAGCCCCCCAGCAAGTGCCGCCTCGGTGGCGCAGGAGACGTTACCGGTGGCGATGAGGGCGGTCAGGACCCACTCGGCGGCATGCCGCAGCGCGGCGGGAAGCGTCCCGGCGCGACGCGTTCATACAGGACTCGAACCCACCCGAAAACAAATGGTCGACCGGTGGTCCAAACGGTTGACCGGTCGCCCACTGCGGCCTACTGTGAGCCCACCCCAGTGCCGGGCCCTCTGAGCGCCCCGGGTCTGCTGACGGTCAGCAGGAACGACCGAGAGAACGCATCACCTGGTCGGTCTCCGACCGGAGATCCCGTTTCACCAGTCCTTTTTCCTTCTACGCAGTGAGGCGCAGAATCAATGGACCGATCCCCCAGAGCCCGTAAGGCCCAAGCGACCGCTCTTGTCGCCGCCTGCACAGCAGGCATACTGCTCGTCACCGGATGCGCCAGCAGCACCGGCGGAAAGAACGCCGAGAAGGCCGCGCCCGGTATCGCGGCAGGCCGCGCCAACACCCCGCGGATGACGATCGCGATGGTCACGCACGGGGTAGCCGGCGACCCCTACTGGGACGTCGTGCGCAAGGGGGCCGAGGCCGCAGCCGCCAAGGACAACGTCAAACTCGTGTATTCCTCCGACCCCACGGCGTCCAACCAGTCCAACCTGGTCCGCAACGCCATCGACCAGAAGGTCGACGGGATCGCGGTCACGTTGGCCACGCCCGACGCCATGCGGGGTGTCCTCGCCAAGGCCAAGGCCGCGGGCATCCCGGTGACCGCCTTCAACCAGGGCATGGACTACTGGACGAAGGTGGGCGCGATCGGCTACTTCGGGTCGGATGAAAAATTCGCCGGCGAGATGGTGGGTAACCGGCTCAACAGCATGGGCGCCAAGCACGACCTGTGTCTCATCCATGCCCAGGGAACCGTGGCGCTGGAGGCCCGGTGTGCGGGCGTGAAGTCGACGTTCAAGGGGAAGACGGACATCCTGTACGTCAATGGCCAGGACATGTCATCGGTGCAGTCGACGCTGACCGCGAAGCTGCGGCAGGACCCGAGCATCGATCAGGTCACGACGCTCCAGGCCACGATCGGGTCGGCCGCGCTGTCGTCGGTCAAGGACGCCAACAGCAAGGCGAAGGTCAACACCTTCGATCTGAACAAGGACATCGTGTCTGAGATCAAGAACGGATCGATCGCGTTCTCCCTGGACCACCAGCCCTACCTCCAAGGCTACTTGGCCGTTGACGCCCTGTGGCTGTACAAGGTCAACGGCGACACCATCGGCGGTGGCCAGCCCACGTTGACCGGGCCGGCGTTCGTCGACAAGTCGAACATCGCCAAGGTGTATCAGTACGCACAGAACGGCACCAGGTGATCGATGATGGGTGCCCACACCACTACCCCTTCCCCGTCGGCCCGGTCTGCGATCCGCGTGGAGAACCGGATCGCACAGCGGTCCCTGATGCGCAGGTTCCTGGCCCGCCCGGAGGTCGGCGCCATGATCGGCGCGGTCGCCGTCTATGCGTTCTTCTGGACGGTGGCCCCCACCTTCCGGGCGGCCGACTCTCTGTCCACCGTGCTGTACCAAGCCTCCACGCTTGGACTGATGGCAGTGCCCGTGTGCTTGCTGATGATCGGCGGCGAGTTCGATCTGTCGGCCGGTGTCGCGGTGATCACCTCGTCGCTCACGGCGAGCATGGTCGCCTACCAGCTGTCGATGAACGTCTGGATGGGCGTCCTCGCCGCACTGGTCGTCTCGCTCGCCGTGGGATTCTTCAATGGATACGTGCTGGTCAAAACCAAGCTGCCGAGCTTCCTCGTCACTTTGGGCAGCTTCTTGATGCTCCAGGGCCTGAACCTTGCGGTCACCAAGATCTTCACCGGCAACGTGGCCACGAACGACATCTCCGACATGCAGGGCTTCAGTTCCGCCCGGGCGCTCTTCGCCTCCGACATCACCATCGCCGGCGTCGCCGTGAAGATCACGGTGCTGTGGTGGCTCTTCTTCGTCGCCATCGCCACCTGGGTGCTGATACGCACCAAGTTCGGCAACTGGATCTTCGCCGTCGGCGGGCAGAATGAGAGCGCACGTGCGGTCGGCGTGCCGGTGGCCCGCACCAAGATCCTGCTGTTCATGCTGGTGGGACTGGGTGCCTGGTTCGTCGGCATGCACCAGCTGTTCGAGTTCAACACCGTGCAGTCCGGCGAGGGCATCGGCAACGAGCTGCTCTACATCGTCGCCGCGGTGATCGGCGGCTGCCTGCTCACCGGCGGCTATGGCTCGGTGATCGGCCCGGCGTTCGGCGCCTTCATCTTCGGCATGGTCAACCAGGGCATCGTCTACGCCAACTGGAACCCCGACTGGTTCAAGTTCTTCCTCGGCGTCATGCTGCTCGGCGCCATGCTGCTCAATACCTGGGTCCGACGCCAGGCATCCCGGAGGTGACCGCCACCATGACCGTCAACGGAACCGCCTCGACCGGCACGAAGCCCATCGTCGAACTGCACGGCGTCGGCAAACAGTACGGCAACGTCCGCGCCCTGGGAGACGTCGACCTCGCAGTCAGGCCGGGCCAGGTCACCTGCGTCCTCGGCGACAACGGCGCCGGCAAGTCCACCCTCATCAAGATCATATCCGGGCTTCACCTGCATACCGACGGCGAGTACCGCGTCGATGGCGTACCGGTGCGGTTCTCCACCCCGCGCGAGGCCCTCGACATGGGCATCGCCACCGTCTACCAGGACCTGGCCGTCGTCCCTCTGATGCCGGTGTGGCGCAACTTCTTCCTCGGCTCCGAGCTCACCCGCGGCCTATGGCCGCTGCGCCGTCTCGACATCGAGAGAATGAAGAAGATCGTTGATGAGGAACTACGCGCCATGGGCATCGAGCTCGACGACCTCGAGCAGCCCATCGGCACCCTCTCCGGCGGCCAGCGGCAGTCCGTAGCGATCGCCCGCGCGGTCTACTTCGGCGCCCGAGTGCTGATCCTCGATGAGCCGACTGCGGCCCTGGGCGTCAAGCAGTCCGGCGTCGTGCTCAAGTACATCGCGGCCGCCCGCGACAAGGGACTGGGCGTCATCTTCATCACCCATAACCCCCACCACGCCTATATGGTCGGCGACCACTTCGCGGTACTACGACTCGGCGAGATCGAACTGAGCGCCGACCGCAGCCAGGTATCCCTTGAGGAACTCACCAACCACATGGCGGGCGGCGGCGATCTGGCCGCACTCAAGCACGAACTCGCCCAGGTCCGCGGCGTCGACGTCGAAGAACTCCCAGAGGAAACAGAGCTTTCCCTCTGAGGATCGGACCGATCCGGTGCAGTGGCGGCTCGCGGCGTTGCCCGAGGTCAGGTAATACCGTGCCAAGCCAGGCGAAGAGCAAGTGCCACGCACCGATGCTTACGCGGCCGGATGCCGCATACGCAGGTTCACCCAAGCACGATCGCATCGGCGCCGGCAGCGCTCTGCTGCCGGCGCCGGCGCCGTCTCATGCCGACAGAAGCCATCGAGTCGGATCGCTCCAGTGGCGGATCCGCCGGGCATGGAACACGGAGCGGTGTCAGACACGGACCTCGTCTCCGGCGCGCTCGGGCATGCTTGACTGCAGCCGCCGCGCCGCGCGGTCCATATGCGCGCGCATCGCCTCCCGCGCCGCATCGGCGTCGCGCTCCTCCACGGCCTTCAGGACCGGCTCGTGCATCGCCAGCGATGTCTTTGTCTCCCCCGCCGCGTGGATGACCCGGGACGCCCACGCCTGCAGCAAAGACTGAATATTGGTCAACACACTGGTCAGGATGCCGTTCCCGCTCGCCTCGGCCACCTGCAGATGGAACGCGATGTCGGCCGCCACGTACGCATCGAAATCATCGCCCGCGTCCCGCATGCGCCCGGCCAGCTCCCGCAGCCGTTCCAACTGCTGCTCGGTGCGGCGCTCCGCAGCCCATCCCGCCAGCTGAATCTCCAGGTAGTAGCGCGCCTCCAGAAGGTCTTCCAGTCGCTTCTCGCCCAGCAGCATTCCCCACTCGATCACCTGGGGCAGCAAGTCCGAGGTCGAACGACTCAGATACGTGCCATCTCCCACCCGCTGCTCCAACAGCCCCAGCAGACTCAAGGATTTGATCGCCTCACGCACGGTAGACCGGCCCGTCGCCAAGGTCTCCGCCAGCTGCCGCTCCGACGGGATCCGCTGCCCGGGCGTCACTTCCCCCGACAACAGGTACTCGAGCAGCCTGCGTGTCAGCTCCACCCCCGGCCCGTCACGCCGAGGGGCAATAGCCTGCGGACGCGGTAGCGGTGTGGTCATGAGGACTCCAAGAGCCGATTGGCGGACCGGTTCACCAATAGTAGTCGACCGCGGCACACGGACCGCCCACGCATCATGTGTGATATAGCATGCAAACCCCGGCCAGGCCGCGCTGACTGCACCGCTCCGGGATCGGTGGAGGCCCTATGCGTTGACTCCAGCCGCCGGTTGGGGCTGGTGTTGAGCGTAGTAGTTGGTCTCGTGCTGGTGAGGCGGGATGTCGCCGATTGTGGTGTGGATGCGCCGGTTGTTGAACCAGTCGACCCATTCGGCAGTGGCGAGCTCGACGTCACCGAGGCCGTGCCAGGGCCTGCGGGGTTTGATCAACTCGGGTTTGTACAGGCCGATCCGGGACTCCATGAGCGCGTTGTCCAGGGCGTCGCCAACGGTGTCGGTCGAGGCGTCGATGCCGGCCTCGATCAGGTGCGCGGTGAACGCGAATGACGTGTACTGCCCGCATCCGGATGATGAACCAGCCCCGGTCCAGCGGGAGTTCCGGCACGGTCCCGGCGCCACAGCGCCATATCGAGGGCGTCGAGGATCAGGTCGGCGGCCCGCTCATGGCCGTCGTCCCGGATGGTGGCGCGGATTTTCTTTCCTCGCCGGGCGCCCTGCAGGCCGAGGTCACGCATCAGCCGGGCGACGGTGCAGCGGGCCACCGGTATGCCGCGCAGCTGCCGCCAGACTTTCCGGACCCCGCAGACGCTGAAGTCCTCCCTGTGGACCCGGCTGATCTGCGCCCTCGGCTCGGCGTCTCGGACTGCCCGGGGCTGGGAATGCGGCTCTTGGCCACGCTTGATCTCCGCGGCCCCCTCGGAGGTGATACCGGGCCGCTGGCCGGCGTCGGCCCGGGACTTGCGGACCCATGTCCGTACCGCCTCCGCGGCGCCGATCCCGGGTTTCCCGGCGACCGCCTTCAGCGCGGCCCACTCGGTCGGGTAGTCGGGGCGGATCTCCGCGACCATGTGCACCACGCGCTCACGAAGCTCAGCAGGATAGGGGCAATGCCGCGTAGTTGGCGTGTGAGGCAATCCGCCAAATCGCCTGCGAGGGCGGCGTGTTGTGGAGGCATGGAGACGGGACCTCGGGTATGGCAGGTAGTCGACCAAGATCTCTCTGCTGTGCGGGGTCCCGTTGCGAGAGCAGTCTGCCATCGTTCTACGCTCCCCTGCTCCTCAAGTCCCGAGGGGCGTTTTCGCGCCGGGGCATCTGGGAGAGCTGGGCCGCTACCTTCCCATCGAGCTGTGGACGAGGTCCTGGCCGAGAGCCGGACCGTCCAGCGGCGGCTGCGTCTGCTGCCCTCGCGTGTCGGGGTCTGCTTCCTGCTCGCCCTGTCCCTGTTTCCGTCGCTCGCGTATGCACGGGTCTGGGGCAAGCTGACCGCCGGGCTGCCGGACGGCGGTCATGCACGCCCCCGTGAGAAGGCCCTGCGGGATCTTCGCCGACGGGTGGGGCCGACTCCTCTCAAGACGCTGTTCGAGATCGTTGCCGGCCCGTTGGGCCACCCCCGGACGCCCGGGGTGTGCTATCGCCAGTGGCGGACAGTCGCCTTCGACGGGTGTTCCTCGGTCAAGGCGCCTGACCCGGCGGAACCTCAACTGGCCCGGCAGGTCCCGCACCAAGCCGAAATGGGCCGGCTGCCCGATGATCCGCCTGACGGCTCTGTGCGAGACGGGCACCCGCGGCCTGTTGGGGGCCGTGTTCGGCCCCGTTACACACGGGGAGGGTTTCTACGCACGGCAGCTTCTCCACCTCCTGGCGCCACGGACACTGCTGCCGGCCGACCGGGGATTCGACGCGAACGACTTCCTCCAGGCCGTGGCCGACACCAGCCCCCAACTGCTCATCCGCCTCAATCTCCGCCGACGGGCAAGTACTGCGCTCAGCAGACCCCGCCGGTCTTGAACAGGAAGTATGGGCACAGCTCACGCTCCACCAAGTACTGCGGACCGCCATGGTGGACGCGGTGGAGTCCGTCGCCGAAACCGACCCGGATCGCGCCGACTTCACCATCGCCCTGGAAGCCGCCCGCCACCACGTCGTCCGCGGCCCCGGTCTTCTCCGGGAGAGCGCCATCGGCACCGTGGGCCGAACAGACCGCGCCGTCCTTGCGGGACTCCCCGAAGACCACTGCGCCAACAGACGGCCGCAGGACGCGGACCCGGCCGGACCGGTGAAGGCACGGCGGCGGAACCGATTTCGCCGGTGACCAGGAGACTGCCCATGGAGCAGACGAACTTGACGGCCCCCTCTACATCCGAAGCGGATGAACTGTGCGCCAATACATCGGCCCCATCCACTCTTTGGGCTCACGGTCAGCCCTGCAGCTTACGGAATCCTTCCACAATGCTCCTCATGCCGTTGTGCAGGATCGTGGTGTGGTTGAAAAGCAGCATGGAAGCCCCGCGGGCCCGCCACTGCATTGCGTCCTCGACGGTGTCGACCAGCACCGCGAGACGGCATGCGGGTGCAGCAAGGACACTTTCGACGATCTTGTCGATGGCGGCGGACACCTCGGGATGGTGCAGTTCCCCCGGCCTGCCGAGCGACATGGACAGATCACTCGGGCCGAACCAGACGGCGTTCAGGCGATCGGTTTCCACGATGGCACCGATGTTGTCGACGGCTTCAATGTCTTCGGCCTGTGCGACGACCACGGTGCTGGCCGCCGCGTCGGCCAGATGCTGCTGGATGGAGATCGTGCCCGAGCGGCCGGCCCGCGTACTCAGCGCCAGCCCACGCGATCCATGGGGCGGGTAGTGGGCCGCGGAGACGGCGGCACGCGCCTCGGCCTGCGTCGAGATGTGCGGGACGACCACTCCGGTGGCTCCGGCGTCCAGCGCGCGGAGAACCGACAGCGGGTCGTTGCTTCCGATGCGGACCAGGGCGGAGATGCCGGCGGCGTCCGCCGCCCGCAGATGGTGTTCCAGCTCGGCGCTGTCGGAGAGGCCGTGTTCGGTGTCGATGAGGACGAAGTCGAATCCGAGGTGGCCGGCCAGTTCGACGACCTGCGCGCAGGGCATCTTGACGATCAGCCCGGACACGGCGTCGTCTGCGGCTATGCGCGAGGCAAGAGGGGGTTTGGTCTCGGTCACGTCTGCTCGCCCTCCGAGGGGGTGTGGGGGTCGCCGTATGCTGCGGCGGTTTCGGTGAAGAGTCTGAGCTTGTCGTCGACCACCGCGGTGGCGGCGGTGATGCCGTGCCTGCTGAAGGCGGCCAGCCCATCACCGGTGATCTCACAGGTGTTGAGTGCGCGGATGTAGGCGCCTCGCACCTCGGCGTTCACGTTGACCTTGGCGACCCCCAGAGCGATGGCGGCGGCCACCTGGTCATCGGGGATGCCCGAGGCGCCGTGCAGGACGAGGGGGACGGGGCAGTGCGCCTGGATGTCCCGGAGCCGGTCGAGGTCGAGTGTCACCGGCCGGGAGGTCATCCCGTGCACGTTGCCGATGGCGACGGCCAGCGCGTCCGCCCCGGTCTCCTGGACGAAGCGGCCGGCTGCTTCCGGGTCGGTGCCGCCTGCCGCGTGGGCCTGTGTCGAGGAGTCCTCGTCGCCCGCCACCTCGCCGAGCTCGGCCTCCACCCAGGCTCCGTACGGAGCTGCCAGCTTCACCGCGCGTGCCGTCAGCTCCACATTGGCGGCGAAGTCGAGATGAGAGCCGTCGATCATGACAGAGGTGTAGCCGCGGTCCAGGCAGCGCCGGATCTCCTCCAGGTCCCGGCAGTGGTCCAGATGCACTCCGACCTGCCCCGGAGCCTGCTCGGCCAGCGTGAGCGCCACCTTCGCGAGCACCTCCTCGCCGGCGTAGCCGAAGGAGGAACTGCCTGCTTGGAGCAGGACAGGCACCTGCCGGGCAGCCGCGGCGTCGAGTACGGCCTGGGCCAGCTCGATGTTGTAGACGCTGAACGCGCCGAGTGCCCGACCGCTCGCATGCGTCTGGGTGAGTACGTCTCTACCGAGCGAGAGCACTTTGATCTCCTTCCAGAAGGGACAGCACGTCGGCAAGGGTGTCCGCGCTGCCGACGTTGCCGGGGAAGACGACATAGGGCAGACCGGGACGTGCCGTGTCCGCACCCAGGCGGAGCACCGACACCTGGCCGGGGAACATCTGGCCCATCACCCGCGCCTGCCGCATGCCCAGACCACGGACGGCCACCTCGTGGGAGGTGATCCCGCCCTTCGCGACGACATAGCGCAACGGCAGATCGGCAGGCAGCCGCGCGACAATCGAGCACACGGCGTCGGACACCTGCCGGGCGACCGCGAGGCTGCCCTCGCGGTCATCGGCCACGGTGCGGACGGTTCGCGACGTCACCAGCACGGAATGGGCGTGGCGCAGGTTCTGTTCCAACGTGGCGGCACAGTCCGCGATGACCTTCTCGCCTCCGTCCGCGGAAGCGAGAAGCGCGTCGACATCCAGTTCTACGGTGGTCAGTCCGTGGCGCCGCACGGCGGCCTGGAGCTGGCTGCTGGTGAGTGCGGTGTGTGATCCGACCACCGTCAGGCCGAACTCGGCTTCCTGGACGGCGAGGTCCAGGTCCGGCATCCCCGCTTCGGCCAAGGGCGTGCCGGGGGGCTGCCCTATCAGGGCGCGCACGAACGACGGTCCGGTGCGGTAGAGGAGGCGCCTGCCCGCCTGCTCCGCCGTCTGGCAGGCCAGGGCGAGCGCCTCCAGGTCGGCTGCGGTCCGCGCGTTGCCGATGACGACAGCGCCGTCACATGCCGATGTGATCACCTTCGCAGACTCGTGGCCGGCACTGTCGCGCAGCGCATCCAGCGGCACGGACTTCACCGCTTCCACGGGCTGCCCCAGGCGTGCAGCAACCCAGCTGCGCAGGTCGCGTTCGGTGTATCCGAAGGTGGCGTCGTGGGCGAACTCCGTCTGCGCGGCCGCCACGAAGACGCCGTCCTGCAGCACCCACTGGACGTCGTCCTCGGTCACCCGTCCCGCCTCCACGAACGCGGGAACGAAGACCACCGCGTCCACGGGCTGCCCCGCTTCCGCGCACACGGCGCGCAGCACGGCGAGCTCGGAGGCGAAGTGCCCGCGCAGTGTGGAGTCGCTGCGGCTGACGAACACGGGCCGCACACCGGCCTGCTGAGCGGCCTTGAGCGCGGTTTGTGCTGTCTCCCGGTTCACCGCTTCGGCGTCGAGCCGGGACAGGCTGCGGCTGTTGGTCCACACGAACGTCGGTTCACGTCGGGCCGCGGCGCGGTGAAGCTCCTCGATACCGGGCTCGATGAGAACGGTGACGCCGTGCACGGCCTGGGCGCCGGTGGGGTCGTCGTCGAGGATCACGAACCAGGCGGCGGACTGCTCGTTGTAGCCGCGGATTTGGGCCAGCGGGTCGGACGCAGGCTGCGTGGTCGCGTCCGCCATGATCACAGGCCCTTGGGCCGGTTCCAGCCGCGCCCGGTGTCGCCGGGGGCCTCCCAGCCCTGTTCGGTCACGATGAGGGTGTCCTCCAGCTTGACGAAGCCGGCCTCGGGGTTCTCCACCCAGGTTTCGATCGACAGCACGAGGCCGGGCTCCAGGGGGGCATCGGCGTGGTCGGCGGGGTAGGGGACGGGACCGGTACCGGTCAGGCGCGGCACCTCGTGGGTGATGAGTCCCATACCGTGCGCCACGAAGAACATCTGGTCCTTGTGCGCGCATTGGGCGAGGGCCTTCTCCGCCACGGTGAAGATGTCGCCACCGCGCTTGCCGGGTCCCACGGCGGTGCGGGCTGCCTGCTGCACCGACTCGACCTCGGCGAGGAGGTCGGTCATCAGCGATGTCGGTTCGCCGGCCACCGCCATACGGGCCAGGTCGCCGATGTAGCCCTCGTACATACCGCCGGAGTCCAGGGAGAGGACCTCCCCTTCGTGCCAGATACGGTCCGAAGGGGCCCGGTTGAGTTCCTGGCCGGTGGAGACGAGACAGTAGTCGAACACCATGCCGCGCTTGGTCTGCTCGAGCCGGAACCGCTCCACGATGTCCCGCTTGCTCTCACCGGGCTGCGACACCTCGAAGGTCGCCAGCATCGAGTCGATGATGCCGTTGGACGCCTTGCGCACCAGGGCCAGCTCCTCCGCCGACTTGAAGGCACGCATGGCCTCAAGCAGCTTCTGCGCCTCGACGAAGCGCACCTCCGGAAGCTCGGAGCGCAGGAGGTCCCAGGCGTCGGCGGGCAGGAACGCCTTCTCCACGGCGACCGTCGCCTTGTCCAGACCGCGCCGGCGCAGACCTGCGACAACAGCGCGGGCAGTGTCGACGCTCGACCAGGACACGTGTTGCACGTCGGGCACCCAGAAGGGGAACACGTCGCTGCCCCATGCCTCGTTGCCACAGCCGACGTAGAAGGAGTCCTGCGGCTTGCCCTTGGTGTAGGTGAGCGCGGGCAGGTAGCGCGAGAGGCCGATGGCGTCCATGTTCGCGAAGAAGAAGTAGCGGTAACCACCCAGCATGTACTGGACGTTGAAGCGGGTGTTCGCTACGACCGCATCCACACCGGCCTCGTCCATGAGCCGGTCGAGACGCGCGTGGTCAAAAGGCACGTTCATGTGTGGTTCTCCTGCTTCGGATGTCCAGATTGGTCGTACTCAGCGAGCTTACGTACAGTTGGCCGACCGGTCAACCATTTTGGTTGACCATTGCGTGCAGACACCGCCTGCTGCGTGAGAAGGGCACCTGCCGACGCCGGAAAAGGCTCCGGCCTGCGCCGCCGGACAGAGCCGCAGCGCGTGTGGCCTCACGGGGCGAGGGCTCCGCGTGCGCCACTCGACGGTGCGCCGGGGGGCGCCGCGCAGCAGATGGTCGGGCAGGCTGCGTGCGGCGGCCTGATCACGGCGGTGGGCCGTAAGAGGTTCAAAGGCACCGGCTCGGCATGACGCCCGCTCCCAAAGCCTGCGCCGTATGAGGAAACTCGGCCCGGGAAGTCGTCGTCGGCCGACGTCGGACCGCCGGACGTGGGGTGCCGGTCGCCCGTCAGTCCTGGGCGTAGGTTCGAAAGCGGCGTTCCAGCGACTCAAGGGTGTGGCCGCGGGTCTCCGGCAGGAACTTGACCAGGAACAGCAGCGTGCCGAGGTTGATGACGGCGAAGACGAGGAAGGTCGTGCCGCCGCCGACCGCCTCGATGACCGGTGGAACCACCAAGGTCACCACGCCGCCCGCGATCCACTGGGCGAAGACCGCGATGCCGATGGCCCGGCCGCGAAAGCGCAGGGGGAAGATTTCCGATGTCACCAGCCAGTAGCCGGTTCCGATCGCCCCCTGGAAGAAGAAGAGGAACGCCAGCATGGCAGCGATGATCAGGTAGTTGCGTCCGGTGGACTCCGGGAGGAGGAAGGCACCGCCGAGCACTGTGAGTGCGACCGTGACTCCCGTCTGCCCCGTGATGATCACCGGACGCCGGTTGACCCTGCCGTAGACGTAGATGCCGATGGACACCGCGGTGACGGCGACGACACCGTTGGCAATGGTGGTGGTGAGCGCGGCCTTGGTGCCGAACCCGATCGACTCCAGCAGGGTGGGTGCCAGGTACACCATGGCGTTGACACCGGTGAGCTGCATCCCGACGTTGAGCACGATTCCGATCATGAGCAGCCGCCGCACCCAGGGCTGGCGCATCTCGCCGGCGGCCGGTTCATGCGTCCGTTCGGTGATCTCGTCGAGTTCCGCCTGCGCCGTGTCGTGGTCGCGGATGCGGCGCAGTACGGACAGGGCCTCGCCCAGCTGCCCCTTGGCGGCGTACCAGCGAGGCGAATCGGGCATGAACAGCATCCCGAACCACAGGAGCACGGCCGGGATCGTGGCCAGGCCGAGCATGTAGCGCCAGGCGTGGTCGCTGCCGGAGAAGTTCGCGATCAGAGCGTTGCAGGTGTAGGCGATCAGCTGGCCCGTGACGATCATCAGCTCGTTCTGGGAGACGAGCCGGCCTCGGCGGTGGGCGGGGGCGAGTTCCGCGATGAACATCGGCACGGTGGCGGAGGCCCCGCCGACAGCCAGCCCGAGAATGGCGCGGAAGACGACCATGGTGGTGGCGTCAGGCGACAGCGCCGTTCCGATGGCTCCGCTGAAGAACACGACGGCGAAACTGAGGATGGCGCGCCTGCGGCCGAAGCGGTCGGCCAGGCGGCCGCCCAGAAGCGCTCCGAAAGCCGCACCGAAAACGAGGGAGGACGCGACGATGCCCTCGGTAGTGGCCGTCAGACCAAGGCCGCCCTCGTCGGCCGGGTGCCGCATGAACGGCAGCGCCCCGGAGATGACGCCCGTGTCGTAGCCGAACAGCAGGGCGCCGAGGGTGGCGATGGCTGTGATGACCCGGACGAACCGCTCCGGCTCCGCGGTCCTGCCGGACGGCGCCTGTGGTGGTGCCGTGGCAGACCCGGCCCTGGTGATTGGTTCGGTCTCCGGCATGGTGGCGTCATTGCCTCTCGTCGGTGTCCCACTCCGGGGCAGGACGCTGTACTGGTTTCGTGCTGGTGCGCCGCAAGCGCATGCGTGGTGTGCTCCTGTACGGAGTGCTGGTGTCCGGGTCTCGTGCCGCCGGCCCGGAGGTGGCTGTAGGGCCGGCGGCACGAGGGAGGTCACCAGAGGGTCTGGCCGCCCTCGATGACGAGGTTGTGTCCGGTCATGTAGTCCGACACGGCGCTGGCCAGGTAGACGATCCCGCCCTGCAGATCGGTGAGTTCACCCAGGCGTCCCGCGGGGATGTCCGTCAGCCACCGCTCCACCAGCGGGGCGAGGGCCTCGGACTCCTCGATGAGCGCGGTGCGGATGATGCCCGGCGACATGCAGTTGACGCGGATACCGCGGTCTGCCCACTCGGCGGCCAGACTGCGGGTCAGGGTGACGACCGCACCCTTGGACGCGTTGTAGGCGGCCTGCTTCTGCGGGTGGGGAACGATCAGCGACGCCATCGAGGCCGTGTTGATGATCTTTCCGTAGCCGCGCGGGAACATGGCCCGGGCCTCGTGCTGGCAGGCGAGGAAGGCGGCACGGGTGTTGAGGGCGAAGGTCCTGTCCCAGTCGGCGGCCGTGATGTCCTCGGCCGCGGCGTTGGGATTGATGCCCGCGTTGTTGATGGCGATGTCCAGTGCGCCGAAGGCGGACACGGTGTCGGCGACGAAGCGCTCGATCGCCGCGTCGTCGGAGACGTCCGCCTGGAGCGAGATCGCCTCGATGTTCTTGTCGGCGAGTTCCTGGGCGACGGCCTTCGCACGGTCGCCGTCCAGATCGATCACGGCGATGCGGGCGCCGGCTTCGCCGAGCGCGTGCGCGAAGGCCCTGCCGATCCCCGCTCCCCCGCCGGTGATCAGGGCCGATTTGCCGTCGAGACGGAAGCGGTCGAGGACCGTCTTCCCTCCCAGGCCGGTGTAGACGTCATCCTGAGTGATACCCAAGCTGGTCATAGAGGTGTTCCTTGTGAAAAATGCGGGGCTGATGGGCTGGGTACGACTGAGCGGGCGCAGGCCCCGGTCGACTGACCACGGCGGGGCGGCTCTCCGCGCCAACGGTCACGGCTTCTGGTTGGAGAACGTGCGCTCGTAACCGTGGGAGTGCAGCTCCAGCAGGTTGCCGAAGGGGTCCTCGAAGTGGAGGAAGCGGTAGGGCTGGCCGCGGAACAGCGGCCAGATCCGGCTGGTGCGGATGCGTCCCCCGAGCGAGCGGATGCGTTCCTCGGCGGCTTCAATGTCCGGAACGACGAAGCACAGGTGCGAATAGCCGGCCCGCCAGTAGGAGGCGGGAACGCTGGTGTCCACCTCCGGCGTGATGAACTCGAACAGTTCCAGTCCGACACCGTTCGCGCCGACCATGTGTGCCTGGCGCACACGTTGGAAGTCGGGGCCGAAGACGTCGCAGGCTGCCG
Organism: Streptomyces sp. NPDC004752; assembly: GCF_053601275.1. Lineage (NCBI taxonomy): Bacteria > Bacillati > Actinomycetota > Actinomycetes > Kitasatosporales > Streptomycetaceae > Streptomyces > Streptomyces sp. NPDC004752. Next base: position 119,867 of record NZ_JBSGBN010000006.1, read on the forward strand.
GGTCCTCGGCCGCGTTGATGTCGAACGGCCCGGAGATCACCTGCAGGCCCAGGGCCTTGCCGTACCAGTCGATCGCTTCTTCGATCCGCGGCACGCACAGGCCTATGTGGCCGATGACACTGCTGACTTCAGACATCAGAACGGCACCTCTCCCCCGCTGTTGGCCACCACTGTCGGTGCGTGGCCACGAGGCTGCGTGGCGAGGTAGAGCGCCAACGAGGCGGTCTCGCGCGTGGTGGCAAACCTCTGCAGCGGGATCTGGTCGTAGATGTCCTTATTGTAGGCCTCGACCGTCTGGCCCTGGGCGGCTGCGATCGCCTCGGTCGCGGCCACGAAAAGTGGCGTCTCGGTGCGTCCGGGACACAGGGCCCGCACTGTGGGACCCTCGGCCTGCGCGGCGGCCATGGCCCGCACCCAGCCGGTGACCGCCCACTTGGAGGCACAGTAGACCGCGTTCTCCCGCTCCGCGCGCAGGGACGCCTGCGAGGAGACGGCGACATAGGTGCCGTGCGAGCGCGTGAGAGGTTCCTTCACGGCTTCGAAAAGGGCTCGAACGGTGGAGGCGTTGATCGTGAGGATGGCGCGTGCGCGTCGCTCGTCGACGTCTGCCAGGGCGACCGCACCCGCGATTCCGTGTGAGGCCACCACTGCCTCCAATGGCTCGTCCGCGACTCGCCGACCGAGCAGTTGGAGGTGTTCCTTGCTGGTCAGATCGCCTGTCATCGTCTCAACGCCGTGCAGGTCAGCAACGGAATCCGGCTTGAGATCATGGGCGATCACGGCGTAACCGCGCTCGACAGCGAGTTCGACGATGGCGCGGCCGATGCCGCCGCCCGCGCCCGTGATGAGAATGCTCATGCCGTCTCCCTCAGATCGAAGGTGGAGCCGGTTACGTAGTCGGCATCCGGGCTCGCGAGATACTGCAGGGCCTGAGCCGCGTCCGCGGCCTGCCTGGCGACCACGATGTTCAGACGCACCACCGGGCCCTGTTCCACCGCGAGGGAGAGAACGGCACCACGGACGGACTCCACGGTCGCGACCACATCGGGGTTGACGCTGCCCCCGGGGGGCTCTGTCACGAGAACGGCGATCAGCCTCTTCTCCCCCGGCGGCACACTCGTCGCCAGCTCTCGCAGACGCTCGAAAAGCACCACATTCGTCTCGGTCACCCAGACGTGGAACGGATCTTCCACCTTCTCGTAACCCAGTGCCACTACATGCAGCGGCTCCGGGGCTTCCACGGCGCCGTCCACGGGGCCGATCGTGATGACGTTGCCACTCGGCCGCGCGTCAGACACGGGACTCATCGCACGCTCCTTCCATCGATATCCGGCGACTTCCAACCGATCATGGGGTGACGCCCTGCCAACCCGAGGATCCACAAGCTCCTGATCAGGCATTTTTCCGGGGCTCTACCTGCGGTCGAAATCAGTTAGCACGCATGTAACGTACGACCCGTACGGTCGACCGGTCAACCATTGATTTGGAATTGGTCGACCTCTCGTACCTCAACGGGTCCCCCGGATTCGGACACGGTCACGGAGCCGTCGGTGCGCGCTGTCCTCCGGGACGGAGCATGCTGTGCCGGCCGGCCCTGCCGCCCGTCCGGCCAGCGTGCCGCAGCGGCATCCCCGGATGAGGTCCGGTCCGCCGTCTGCACCGCAGCCCGGTCCGCTTTGACCTCTGTGCTCGCAGCGCATCTGACGGAGGCCGACGAGTGGAAGATCCGCCTGGTCAACGACCTGCGGGAGATTTCCCTGGCCGATCCGCCCAGGCCACCGCGACAGCGGCGAGATCGGCTTCCCTGGCACCGGCGCGGTCGAGCGGGATGCCTCCGGCAGGCTGATGCCGTGGCCGATGGCCTTCGTCATGGCCCCGCTGGTCCCGTACCGACCCACGCGGCACGTGCAACCCACCTCGACGCGCACCCATCTGCCGAACCGGGTGGCGGACCACCCGGCACTCGTCGCAGGCATTGCCGCGCGCAGCGCCTCACTGGCACCCGCCGTACGGGAATGCCCGCGCTCCGGGCTCCGCCACCAGATGCTCACCATCGAGCAGGGCTCTCTCAGGGGCAGGATTCCGTCGAAGTCCCATACCCAGGGCGAACTCGCCGACCTGATCAAGGCCGCATCGTTGACAGGCCGCTGGACTGCCGAGTCCGACAACCCTTCCACCGTGTTCGCGCTGCTCGGCGCGAGACCCCGAGCCGGTGCAGATCCGGTCGATCACCCTCTACAGCAAGAACGGCGAAAGCGCGTCCTGGACTTCCGGCTCGGCGAGCTCAACATCGTCACCGGCACCTCCCAAGACAGGCAAGAGCGCGCTGCTCGACATCGTCGACTTCTGCCTCGGCAGGGACGAGGCCACGCTCCCGATCAGCCCGATCTTCAACACCGTCGCGTGGTACGCAGTCATCCTGCAACTGCCCGACACCCGCAGCCAGTCGGCGCCTGGACGCCTGCTCTCGGACGCGCTGGAACTGCTGATCAAGGCCCCCACCCCCGCGGCTGGAGCGAAGCTGACGCGCACCCAGATCACCGCGGTCCTGGCCCGCCACCGCCGCCATCACCGCGACGCGAAGGCGAACACCGTCCGGACCGCCCTGCGCGAGAAGCAGCTGGGACTGCCTGAGCCGGTCACCGACGCCTACGCGGCCACCCATCGCCCACGCACGTCTGATCATCGCGTTGAACGAACAGACAGCCACGCTGGAAGCGCAGGTGAAGGCACATTTTCTCGCGCACCCAGACGCTGAGATCTACCTCTCGATCTCTCGATGCCCGGCATCGCAGAGATCACCGGCGCCCGGGTGCTCGCCGAGTCCGGAGACGACCACACCCGCTACGTGTCCGCGAAGGCCCGCAAGAACTACGCCGGCACCAGCCCCGTCACCCGGGCCTCCGCAAGAGCCACACCGTCCAGGCCCGCTACGTCCGCAACAACCGCCTTGCCGACGCCCTCCAGCGCCAGGCGTTCGCTGTAATCAAGGTTTCGGAATGCTGGACGAGCGGTGTCGGTTCATAGTCCCGCGCTTGCCGGCGGGGCAGCACGATGAACCCGGAGGCGCCCTTGGGACGGCTCACGGTCTTGATCGTGAGGCTGAGGTGCCAGATCAACCACACATCGCGGCGGCCACGGCGGCTGGTGTCCGGCGAAGCCTGGTCGCAAGAGTCAAGGGCGCGTGTTCCCGCAATGTAGGAAAGTCCGTCGGTCATCCGGCCCAGCAAGGAGCGCGGAGTGAGGCCCTTCTCAACTTGCAGCAGGCAATTTGCGGCAGATGGGGTGAGGGGTTGCCCTCCGGCTGTTTTTCACACCCCGGCCGGGAGGCGGGGCGGGGCTCCGCGAGCCCTGCGGCGGCAGGAGACCCGTCGCGGTGTCCCGGCCCGCCATGCGCTGCGCGGATCCGGGGGCTAGCGAGCCACCGCGTCCGCCCCCGCCCGCGCGAACTTCTCGTCCAGCGCGCCGGACGGGGCACCCGCGACGCCGATACCGGCGACCGGCGCGCTGCCGGCGGTGACGGGGACGGCACCGGCCAGGAACAGCGTGCCGGGGATGTCCTTCAGGGTCGGGGCCTGCTGGAGGCGTTCGGCGAGCTGGGAGGTGGGGGCGTTCCAGGAGACGGCGGTGTATGCCTTGCGCTGGGCGGACTCGTAGGACTGCGGGCCGGCGCCGTCGCCGCGCAGGGTGACGATCGTGTTGCCGTTGCGGTCGACGACGGCGCCGGTGACGCGCTGGTTCTCCTTCTCGGCGGCGTCGAGGGCGGCCTGCGCGGCCCTGGTCGCGGCGTCGATCGTGAGGTGGGTGGAGGTGGTGGTGGCCCGGTCCGGGGCGGAGGCCAGGGCAGCGGCCGCAGACGCGGGCGCCGTGGCGGGCGGCGAGGCGTTCGCGGACACCGCGCCGAGGGCCGCCACGGCGACGGCGGCGAGCACACCGCCGCCGGTGACGATGCGGGTGCGGCGGGAGAAGGTCCTGTGCACGGGATTCATGGGTCGGTCTACTCCTTCGGTGAGCGGGCGGCCCGGTTGCCGCCGCGCTTCGTCCGCTCGCCACCCTCGGCCCGGAACCGGACCCGCACGGTCGGTGTTCCGGCTGCCCCCAGGGCGCGGGACGGACGACACCGGGGTCATCCGATCGGTTGACCCCTCTGGCCCTCTCACCGGGCCACAATGGAGGTGTTTGCCCAGTTCAGCGCCCAGGAGCGAGAAGGGAGGCGGCCCCGGACGGGGAACCGGCCGCACGAGACGAGCGCAGTGGACGGCACCGTGGTCGGTGACGCGGCAAGCCTGCTGATCCGTGTGGTGTCGTTGCTGGTGTGGCTCAGGTGCTCGTGCGGCGGCGGCCGACGGCCCAGAAGACCACGCCCAGCAGGACGAAGGCGGTCACCGGCACCAGCTCGGTGAGCAGGTAGGTCCACTTCTCGTGCACCGCCCAGCCATCGGGACGGAAGTCGTCGCCGAACCAGTGGACGCCGAGGCCCGGGAAGAATATCTGCACCGTGCAGAAGGCGGCGATGCTCATGGACAGCACCGTCAGGAACGCCACCAGCGGGGCCCGGTAGGGGCGCGGCTGCTGTGGCTGGGCGCGGCGCAGTCGCCAGGCAGCGGGGAAGATGCAGAGGTAGGAGATGAGCGTGGTGGACACCGCCAGGTTCATCCCGACCTCGAAGAACTTGTAGGCGTTGCCCGCGGTGATCTGCTCCCCGGCCACCAGCACGGCGGTGGACACCAACCCGGAGAGAAGGTTGACCCGGGCGGGGGTGCCGAAGCGCTCGGAGAAGACGCCCAGCGCCTTCGGGCCCGCGCCGTCGTAACAGGACACCGCCAACGTCCGGTCCGAGCCCATGAGCCAGACGAGGCCGGAGGTGAAGGCGACGACCACCACCAGCAGGCCCATCAACCAGCCGACGACCGTGCCGAGGCCGGACAGGTGCGCCGTCATCGTGCCGTCGGGAGCGGTGGAGACGTGGCCGCCGACGGCGGTCAGCGCTTGGCGGAAGGCGTCGGGGAAGCCAGCCAGGCCGGTCGCCTGACTGGACGGCAGGACCAGCAGGATGCCCAGCACCGGCAGTCCGTACAACACGGTGGCGGCCACTACGGACTTGGCGATGCCGGAGGGCACGTCCCGGCTGGCATCCTTCATCTCGTCCCCGGCGGAGCTGGGCAGTTCGAAGCCGACCAGGCTGAACAGGATCAGCGGCACCAACAGCACGAAGCTGGGGTAGGTGGGCAGGTAGTCGCCGATGCCCGGACCGTGGAAGCCGTGCTTCAGACCGTACGCGAAGACGACCAGGGTGAAGGTGCCGAGCAGCGCGAACCGGGCGACCGCCCCGATCGTGGCGATCCATTTGCCGACCCGGAACGAGTAGACGGCCAGCAGCACACCGGTCCAGATGAACGCCAGGCCGAAGGCGTAGGTGGCGGGCCGGGACCAGTTGCTGTCATCGCCGAAGAACACGCCGATGCCGCCGATGGCGGTGCCGACCAGTGTGCCGCCCACCCATACCGGGTTGCTGACCCAGTAAAAGACGTTGGCGAGGGCGGCGGGCAGCTGTCCGAAGGCGGTGCGGACCCAGATGTAGGCGCCGCCCTCGTCGGTCCAGGCGGCCCCGAGCTCGGCCAGCAGCATGGCGGAGGGCACCGCGAACACGGCGACGCAGATCAGCATCCAGCTGAAGCCGGCACCGCCCTGGGTGGCCAGGGTGCCCAGGCCGTCCACGCCCACCAGCGTGCAGACGAGGAAGAAGAAGATGTCGCTGCGACCGAAGTGCTTGCGCAGCTTGGCCTTCTGCACGGCGGTGTCCGTGCCGGGTCCCGCCGGGTCGGCGGGGTGGTGGTGTTTGGTATCCATTGACACGGGCTCTCCTGGGCGGGCGAAGGGAGGGGCTGCATGGGTACGGCGGACTCAGGCCTTGGCGCACACTGCGCTCGGCCCGCGAAATGCGGGGGGGGATGCGCACGGCGGCGGTGAGAGCGCCGCGCCGCCGGTCGCGGGTCGTCAGGCCCGGTCGGTCAGGAGCTGCCGGGCGGCCCGCTGTCCGCTGCGGACCGCGCCCTCCATCAGGCCGGTGTAGCTGTCGTCGGCGTACTCGCCGGCGAAGTGCACGGCGCCGACGGGGGCCTGGATCGCGTCGACGTCGGCGGCGGTGGAGGTGGCGGCGTGGGAGGTGTACGCACCCAGGGCGAACGGGTCGGCGGGCCAGCGGGTGATCAGCGGCTCGGCGCCGTCGGCCTCGGGCAGCCCCGGCCGGGTGGCGCGCAGCCGCTCGCTCCAGCTCTCCGCCTCCCGACTGTCGAGGACGCGGTGCGCCGCGATGGCGTCCGCCGAGCCCATGAAGGCGTTCAGGACGGGGGATACCTCGCCGCTGCCGTCGCGGGCGGTCCAGCTCCAGAACCTGCCCTGCACGGACATCACGGCGCTGGTCCCCGGCCGTTCGGCCAGCGGCAGGTGCAACTTGCAGGCGTCGCCGGGCACCAGGGTCTCCAGCGCGTGCCGCTTCCAGTCGGGCAGCGGCACCCGGACCCGGCCGGCGCGCAGCACGGCCAGCGGCAGCGCCACCACCACTGCGTCGTAGAGCTCCTCGCCGGCATCGCTGCGGACCAGCACCGGTCCGGCGGGGCCGTGCGGGCCCTGCGACTGCTCGACGGTGGTGACGGTCACGCCGAGCCGGACCCGGTCGCCGAGCCGCTCGGCGAGTTCCACTGGCAGTCGCTGGTTGCCGCCGGCCACCCGCCAACTCGGCAACGGCTCGAAGGTGCCCACGTGTTCGAAGATGTCGGCGCGGACGGCGTCGGCGCGAGTCGCCGCGGAGATCTCCACGCGGGCCTGCAGCACCCGGCGGACGTCCTCGTCGGCGCCGGTGGCATCGATGGCGGCCAAGGCGGTGGTCAGTTCGGGACGCTCGGCGGCGAGCTCGGAGGCCTGGGCGCCCACCGCCGCGATCTGATCGACCGTCACTTTGGGCAGGTCCGCGGGGTGGCGTACGTAGTAGCTCATGCCGGTGTCGGCCAGGCGCAGCCCGGCGGCGGCCAGCAGTTCACCGAAGGCGGTGTAACCGTCGAGAACGAACTCGGCGCCTCGCTCGATGACGGCGGCGCCCAGCGGCGTCTCCAGTCGCTCGGACCAGACCCGGCCGCCGACCCGGTCGCGGGCCTCCAGCACCGTGACCGTACGGCCGCTGCCGGCGAGCACGGTGGCGGCGGCCAGGCCGGCCAGGCCCGCGCCGATGACACAGACGCGGCCGCCGGTCGAGGCCGACGGGGTGTCAGTTCTCATGATTGGGTTCCTCTCTTCGGGCCGGTTCGCTTGCGGCGGTGCGGCCGTGCTGTGCTGTGGGGTTGGATCCGGGCGTCGCGGTGGGCATGCGTATGCACGTGAGGATGGCGGCGAGGTGGCGCGGCGGCCGCCGGGGCCGTCGACCATGCCGACCCGGCCGGCGATCGACGATCTCGCAGCCGTCGACGGTGGTCCCGTAGCACTCGCACCACGTCTCGCGAGCAAGTTCCCGATCCGTGATCGCTGTCCCGTGCGGGATGGCGGGGCAGGGGCCGGGAGGTAGGCGTGTCCGGTGGGGCGTCCCTCGCCCCGCGGTCTGAAGGAGGTTGCCGGGTACGGGCGGCACAGGTCTGTCTTTCTGCCGTTGCCACGGGGGAGTGTGCCGGCTGTGTCGAGAGTCAGGAGCAGTAGAACGCGAACTGCTTGAGCAGGGTCTCGTCCACGCGGTACTCGCCGCGCCAGCCGGCGGCGATGACGAAGGCGTCGCCGGCGGTGAAGGTGCGGGTCTCACCGTCGTCTCCGACGAGGGTGACGCGTCCTTCGAGGATCCGGGTGTACTCGTCTCCCGGGTAGGAGTCGATGTACTCGGAGTACGGTTCCGCTCGCCACGTGCCGACACTCAAGCGGCCGTCGGAGCTGGTCAGATGATTCGACTCCTGCTCGTTCGGGCTGCCGCTGCGCAGCGCATCCGCCGTGACGTAGTGACTCGGCCGCATCTCGGCGAGCACGTCCTCGGCGCGGGGCATCTTGGTGATCTTCGGCATGTCGTTCCCCTGGTTCGCTGCGTTGCTTGTTACCTGTGAGGCCGCCTGTTGGCTCGTCACGGCGCGGCGAGCAGCTGGCGCGCCGCCCCGCGGCCGGTGCGCACGGCGCCCTCCATGTAGCCGCAGACCCATTGGTCCGAGCCGCAGACGTAGAACGGGGGTTCGTGCCGGCCGTGGAGCGGTCCGACCGCGGTGACGTCTCCGGGCCGCCAGGCGGTCACGTACCCCTGCGTCCAGGGATCGGTTGCCCAGTTGCGCAGGTAGACACTGAGGGGGCGGGCCGCCTGTGGGCCGAACGCGTCGGCGACCTCGTCGAGGAGTTCTTCCTCCCGCAGGTGCTCGGGTGTCGCCAGGTAGGCGCCGAGGCGCTCGGGCGGCACGAGCCCGGACATGACGCCGTCGCCCTGGGCCCAGGTTCCACCGAGGAGATTGTGCTCCATGTAGCTGGTGCCGTCGAGATTCGCGTCCTCCCAGAAGGAGTGTTCGTAGACGGCGACAAACTTGGTGGCGAGAGCGTGTCGCTGCCGGGTCAGGGAGGTGAGCTTCTCCTGGCTGACACCGCTGAGATGGAGTCGGCGAAGCGGTCCGGCGGGGATCGCGCACACGACGTCGGAGCACCGCATCCGTTCGCCGCTGGTCAGGGTCACGTCGACCCGCCCTGGCCGGACATCGATGGCGCGCACGGGGCTGCTGTAGCGGATGCGGGATCCGAGTTCGTCGGCCATGCGCAGTGCGACGGACGCCGAGCCCTCCAGGACTCGCTCATTCTCCCATGCCGCGTAGTTGTAGAAGCCTTCCGCTCCCGCGGCCGACTCCTTGCGCAGGTCGGCGAGCAGGGAGGTGCGCTCGACGGATTCGACGGCGAGGGCGAGGTGGGCGAGTTCCAGGGCCCGCACGACGGCGGGTGTCGCACCCACCGACCGCAGCCAGTCCCCCAGCGACAGGCGGTCGAGGGCAACAGCGTCGGGATGGCTCCAGGGGTCGTCCGGGTCGACGGTCGCGGCGAGCTTGGCGTACTGCTTCTCGACCTCGTCGTAGCAGCGTCGGTCCGAGTCGCTCATCCAGGGCATGTCGTCGCCGGTGACGCGCCTGCCGGACAGGATCCAGGACAGTTCGCCCTGGCCGGCGGTGAAGGTGGAGCCGAGCGTGAGGCCTAGTTCGGCGACGAGTTCGCGGTAGGCGGAGTGAAAGGTCCCGATGATCTCTCCGCCCAGCTGGACGGTGCGGCCGTCGCCGGTGGTGGCCTGTTCGACTCGGCCGCCGGCCCGGGCCCTGGCCTCCAGGACGAGGACGTCGGTTCCCGACCCGGCCAGGTCGCGGGCCGCGCTGAGACCGGCGAGTCCCGCGCCGATCACGATCACGTCATGCCTGGTCATCTTGGTTTCTCCTCGTGCAAAGGGGTGGGGTGGGACTGGCTCCTTGACGGGGTGGTCAGGAAGCCACTGGCTCGGAAATCTTGGTGCTCAGGGGATTACGTCGGCGGTACTTGCGGGCGGGAACGTAGGCGAGCGTGGACAGGAGCAGCGTGCCACCGACCAGCCACACCGAGACCAGTCCGTACTGCTTGAGGTTTTCCCAGGTCACGTAGCAGATGACGGCGGTCATGGGCAGGCCGACGGCGGCGACGCCGGCCCAGCTGCCGGGGATCTTGGCGGGTCGGGCGAGCTGCGGCTCTTTGATGCGCAGGGCGATCAGCGCGGCCAGGTTGATCAGGAGCAGCAGGTTGATCAGGAAGACGTCCAGGACGACGAGGTCGGTGAAGTCGCCCAGGCTGAACAGGGCGTAGATCACCGAGCAGACGAGGACCGACGTCACGGGTGATCCTGTGCGGGGGCTCTGCTTCGTCAGGGCGGGGGACATCCATCGGTCCTGGGCGAGGACGAAGACGGAGCGCGAGTTGCTCAGGAGCAGGGAGGAGTAGAGGCCGATCGCGCCGAACATGCCGCCGATGGTCACGAAGACCTCAAGCCAGGGCCCGCCCAGGGTTTTGGCGATGTCGCCGAAGGACCCGGTTTGCCAGTCGGGCCAGCCGCCCACTGCCAGGGCGCCGGCGAGCGGCAGCACATAGGAGGCGACGATGATGCCCATGGAGACGAGCATGGCCTTCGGGATGACCCGGACCGGGTCCTTGATCTCCCCCGCTATCAGGCCCACCCGGTCGAATCCGCAGTAGCTCCACATCACCAGGGACAGTCCGGCTCCGAACGCGGCGGAGGAGGTCGTGCCGGACGCGGTCAGAGGGCTGAAGGGGTTGATGTGGTCGGTGACGAGACGAGAGATGCCCAGCCCTGAGAGTACGGCCAGCGGTGCGAGCGCGATCAGCGTGAACAGCAGCGAGCTGTCGCCCACGCTCTTGGCGCCGCGGATGTTGAGCAGGCCGAGCGGCACGATGACGCACACGACACCGACGATCCAGTGCAGGTCGATCGTGAACGGTCCGGCGGACCAGAACACCGTCTGTCCCGCGCTGGCCGGCAGAGCCAGGACGGCCAGGTAGTTGGCGAAGAGGATGGGGTAGAGGGCCATGTCGACCCAGCTGTTGACCCAGCGCAGCAGGCCGGCCTGGAACGCGAGGAAGTTGCCCAGGCCGCGCTTGGCCCACTCGTAGGTGCCGCCCTCGACGGGGATGGCGGTGGCCAGTTCGGTTGTGATGGCCGCGATGGGTGCCCCGTAGACGAGGGGCATGACGGCCAGCAGCAGGAGCCCCATGCCCGGCCCGGATGTGCTGACGAGCCCTTCGAGACCGTAGGCGCCGCCTGAGACGCTGAAGAAGATCAGGCCGACCAGGGGCAGGAAGGCGATCTGTCTCGCCAAGGGTCTGGACCCTGCGTCGTTCTCGTACACCGTGAGCTCCCAATTCGTCGTTGAGGGGGAGGCTGGCCGGGGTGTGCCCGGGGAGGCTTGGTGCGGTCCCGCGGAGTCGGGTTCGCGGGACCGCCTGCTGGAGGGGGTGTCTGCGCTGCCGACAGACCGGGTTTCTGCGGCCCGACCAAGCGCTGCGCAGTGTCTCCTCGCGGTTGGCGGACGAGGTTCAGTGGTTACTGCTCATGACGTGTTTGATGCGGGTGTAGTCCTCCAGCCCGTAGAGCGAGAGGTCCTTGCCGTAGCCGGAGTGGCGGAAGCCGCCGTGCGGCATTTCGGCGACGAGGAGCAGGTGGGTGTTGACCCAGACGCACCCGAAGTCGAGCGCGGCGGTGAGCCGTTGGATCGTGGCGTGGTCCTTGGCCCACACGCTCGATGCGAGCCCGTACTCGACGCCGTTGGCCAGCCGGATGGCCTCTTCTTCGGTGCTGAAGGTCTGCACGGTCAGGACGGGGCCGAACGTCTCCGACTGCACGATGACGTCGTCCTGCCTGACGCCGCTGACGAGGGTGGGTTCGACGAAATAGCCCACCGATCCGACCCGGCCGCCGCCGGTGAGGACCTGTGCGTGCGAGGGCAGGCTGTTCAGCTTCGCCGTGACGGACGCGAAGTGGCGGGCGTTGTTGAGGGGGCCGTAGAACGCGTCGGGATCGTCAGGGGCTCCGGGCTTCAACGCCCGCATGCTCTTGACGAGGAGCTGGACGAAGTCGCGCTCCACGGAGGCGTGGACGAGAACGCGCGTGGCGGCGGTGCAGTCCTGTCCGGCGTTGTAGCAGGCCGCCTGGGCGATGCCTTCGGCAGCGGCCTCCAGGTCGGCATCGGCGAAGACGATGGCGGGTGCCTTGCCACCGAGTTCGAGGTGGGCGCGGGTGAGGTTCTTCGCCGCGGAGGTGGCGACAGCGGCGCCTGCCCGCACCGAGCCTGTGATGGAGACGAGCCCGAGTGCGGGATGTCCGACGAGGGCCTGGCCGGTGTCCGCGTCGCCGAGAACCACGTTGAACACGCCCGCCGGGAGAACGTCCTGCACGATCCGGGCCAGGGCGACGGTGCTCTCAGGCGTGGTGTCGCTGGGCTTGAGGACCACCGTGTTGCCGGCCGCCAGCGCCGGGGCGATCTTCCAGATCGCCATCATGAACGGGTAGTTCCACGGCGTGACCTGTCCGACGACTCCTATGGGTTCCCGCCGGACGTAGGAGGTCATGCCCTCCATGTATTCGCCCGCGGACTTCCCTTCGAGCGTCCGGGCGGCCCCGGCGAAGAACCGGACCTGGTCGGCGCTCACATCGACCTCGTCCGTGGCGATCATGGACTTGGGCTGGCCCGTGTTGCGGCACTGCGCCTCGACGATGGTGTCGCGGTGTGCCTCGATGGCGTCGGCCAACGTCAGCAACAGGCGCTGCCGGGTGGCCGGGGTGGTCCGCCGCCAGGAAGTGGACGCCTCTTTCGCCGCGGCGACCGCGTCGTCGACGTCGTCCGGCGACGACACGGCGACGGTGGCGACGACCTGCTCGTCGACGGGATTGACCAGTTCGATCTCCCGGTCGCCCCCGGGGGCCACGAAGCGCCCGTCGATGAAGTTGTGCAGCGGCTGGTCGCTCATGAGTAGATCTCCTCGCGGACGGCGCCAGGACGGCTGTGGATGATGCGGTCGGCGGCACGCTCGCCGCTTCGGACGGCGCCCTCCATGAGGCCGGTGAAATCGGGGTCCGTGTACTCGCCCGCGAAGTGGATCGCGCCGACGGGGCGTTCCAGCAGTTGAGCGTCCTCTCCCGTGGCCTCGGGGCCGTGGGCGGCATACGCTCCACGGGCCAGCGGGTCGGTACCCCAGACGGTGTGGACAGCGGGCCGCGACTCGTCGAAGTCGAGATCGGGGCGCACCTGGCGGGTGGCCGCCACCCACTCCTGAGCGGATTCCTCCACGCCCGCGCGGCGGATCGCCGACAGCGATCCCATGAAGCCGTTGAGCACCGGAGCGACCTTGCGGCCGGCGTCCACGGCCGTCCAGTTCCAGAACCGGCCGCCCACCGACATCACGGCGCTGGTGGAAAGTACCGAGCGCAGCGGCACGTGCAGCTTGGCGGCATGACCCTGCACCACGCGGTCCAGCACGGCCCGCTTCCAGCCCGGCATCGCGAGCGTGAGAGCGGCACGGTCGCGGACGATGGCCAGAGGCAGAGCTACGACAGCCGCGTCGAACACCGCCGTCGTCCCGTCGGCCGAGACGACAACGCCGCGCCGGTCCTGGCTGATGCCGCGAACCTTCACGCCCGGGCGGACCGAGCTTCCCAAGCGGGCAGCCAGCGCGTTGGGCAGGTGCTGGTTGCCGCCGCCCACCCGCCAACTCGGCAAGGGCTTGAACGACGCGACGTGTTCCAGCGCCTTGGCCGTGACCCGGTGCGCCTCGTTGGCCGTGGAGATCTCCACCCGCGCGCGCAGCGCTTCCACCAGGACCGGATCCAGGTCGAGGCGACCCAGCACATCCTCCGTCGAGGGCATGCCCGGCAAGCCGGCGGCCAGTGCCGCGGCCTGCTGGCCAGCGGCGGCGACGTCCTGCGTGCTGATGTCCGGCGTTTCGGCGAGCGCGCGCACGTAGTAACTCATCCCGGTATCGACGAGATCGAGACCGGTGAGCTCCAGGAGTCGACGCATGGCGTGGTACCCGTGCAGCACGAATTCCGCCCCGCGTTCGATGACGCAGGCGCCGTCCTCGACCGCGATGGTCTCGGACCACACACGGCCGCCGACTCGGTCACGGGCCTCGAACACGGTGACGTCGCGCCCGGCCGCCTGGAGCCGGGTCGCGGCGGCCAGCCCGGCAAGTCCCGCTCCGACGACGACCACGCGCCGGGCTGCTCCCGAACCGTTCGCCGTGGCGCCTTCGGGGCGGTACTGCTGCGCGTCGAACGCATTCACCGAACATCCCATCCTTCCTGGGGTTGGGCAGGCGCCGGTGTGCCGCCGAGGGGTCGTCGTGTGCGGCGCGGTGTACCAACTGCCGTTACCCGCGAAGGGGGGCCGGGCGCCGCCGCTGGGCGCAGAGCAGGGTCCGCTGCGGTGATGGCGGCGCCGATGAGCACGGTCGGGCCGTATGCCCTCGCGGCGTCGTCGCGGGTGTCGATGACGGCCATGCTCACTCCGCCTGGGACCCGGGCGGCCCATCGGCGGGCACGTCGGCCTCGACACGGCTCGCCCCGACACGCGCGATCGCGTTGATCTCGATGCGCATGCCATGGGCCAGCAGTCCTGCCTTCACGGCCGTGGAGGCCGGATAGGGAGCGGTAAGGATCTCCTGACGTACGTCCTGGAACTCGCGGTAGGCGTCCGTGTCGGACACGTACACGTTCATGCTGACGATGTTCGCCAAACCGGCCCCGAAGGAGGCGAGCACCGTCGCGAGGTTGTCCAGGACCTTGCGCACCTGCTCCCGGCAGTCGCCGGTGATCAGCTCGCCCTGGTCGTCGAAGGGGCCGATGCCCCCGGTGAAGATGAGCTCGCCGGCCCGGGCCGCTTGAGCGTAGCGGGCCTGCGTGGCCCAGGCCCAGGGACCGTGAAGAGTTTCGATGATCATGCCTCTGCTTCCGCCAGACCTTGCCAGATTTATCGACATTCATCCTGAATAGGAGATTGCAGTTGGAGGGACAGTAGTCTCGGCGCGCTTCAGGCTCCATCATGCTGCCGTAAGAGAAAACGTCTGAGATATGTACTGGAGTATGGGTGCCATGGCAGACCTATTGACCGTCGGAGACCTGGTGGGCATGCCAACTCTGGGACAGACCGTGCTGGCCGGCGCCGACGGGCTGGATCGCGTAGTGCTGTGGGCTCACAGTTGCGAAATGCCTGACCCGTGGAGCTGGCTGGGGCCGGACGAACTGTTGATGACGGTCGGGCTGTGCCTGCCGACTTCCAGCAAGGACCAAGTGGCCCTCATCGAGCACCTCAAGCGCGCACAGCTGTCGGGCATGACCATCGGCGACGACCAGCTGGCTCCCCCGCTCACTCCGGAGATGTTCGCAGCAGCCGATCGCCTCGCTTTCCCGATCCTCCTCACGGACCACAGCGTCCCGTTCGTCACCGTGGGACGCACGGTCGCGCTGGCCAACGAAGCCGGGCAAGCCCAAAAGCTCCTGCAGATCAGCCGCCTTTACCGGGCGCTGAACAGCGTTCCGTCGAACCCGGCCGAGGCCATCGCCGAAATGGAGAACACCTTCGGCATCCGGATGGCCGTGGCAGACCGGACCACGGGCGCCCTGATCCTCCCCGGAGCGCTGGCCCCCTCCCCCGAGACCGTCCGGGCACTCTGCCGGCCGGCCAAAGGGCGAGAGGCATCGAACTTGGGGGACGAATCCGGATCGGCCCGCAGGGCCAAGGCATGGGAGCTGGCTGCGGTTCGCAGCTCACTACTGCTCGTGGAGGAATCGGGCTCGCGCATGCTCGACGCCTTCGCTCTGACGCACCTGAAGCAGGCGGTTACCGTCGCGGTGAACAACCTCCACGCGACCTACATGCTCACCGTCGCCCAGGGCGAACACCTCACCTCCCTCGTACTCGCCGGGCAGATGCCCATCGACGTACTGGCTGCGCAATGCCAGGAACTAGGGCTGGTCGAGGACGTGATGGTGGTCATCGCTGCAGCCACAGACGCGCCCAACGACCTGCTCATCATGCTTCACGCAGCCGACGTTGCCCACCTGCCCAGACGGACTCCCGCCCAGCTGATCTGCTGCGTCGGCCACAGCGCAGTGGACGCGGCCGTCAGCGCCGTCAAGCCCCTTGCCCAAGCAGTCGGGGTATCAGAGCCCTTCAGCGCCCTGACCGATCTCGACCGGGCCATCGACAAAGCTGTCTGGGCACTCGCCGCCGCTCCCAGACAACCAGACGGCGTTGCCCAGTACGAACAGGTGCGCGGCTCGGTACTACCTCGGGACAACGAGACCGCACACGAGATCATCGAGACCGTCCTCGGCCCATTGATCTCCGCCGATGCACGAAACGGCCGCCTCCTCGCCACGTTGATCTGCTTCCTGGCCAATGATCGCAGCTGGACCGCTACAGCCGAGGAGCTCAGCATTCACCGCCAGAGCCTGGGTTACCGGCTCCGTCAGATCGAAGCGGCGACCGGCAGAAGCCTCAAGGACTCCCGGGACATCGCCGAACTCTGGGTCGCCGTCACTGCCTGGTCGATCTTTCGAGATAAGAGGTCGTCCAGTTCCACTGTTTAGTCCCTGGATTCCCTGATTCGTTGAGGTTCTAGTGTCTCGTGACCCTGATTGCGTTACTTCGAGTTGTTATTGACGAGTTTCTTCACGCTGGTCTGAGGATCTCGTGGGCGGTGGCGGTCCAGGTGAAGGGTTTCGCGTTCTCGTTCCAGGAGTTGATGTAGTCGCGGATCTGTTTGACCAGGACGTTGACGCTTGCGAACGTGCCTCGGCGTATGGACTGCCGGGTGATGATCCCGAACCAGATCTCGTCGGGTAGGACCGCTGCATTGCTGCAGCGGTCCCCCCTCAGAACCGGCCATGCCCGCTTTCCGAGCAACCGGCTCAAGCAAGCCCCTTGGG
>NZ_JBSGBN010000007.1:0-43087 GCF_053601275.1 Streptomyces sp. NPDC004752
CGCACCCGCGAACGGCGCACCCGCGAACGGCGCACCCGCGAACGGCGCACCCGCGAACGGCGCACCCGCGAACGGCGCACCCGCGAACGGCGCACCCGCGAACGGCGCACACGCCGAGGCCGTCCTGGTCGCCACCCCCGTGAATCTGTCGGCGATGCGCGCCCACAGCTCCCCACCGGCGCTCTTCCGGACGCTCGCCAGGGTCCCGGCGCGCGCCGCCACCCACCACGGCGCGGGGGCGGAGCCGCTGGTGCGACGTCTCGCCGGACTCGACGACGACGAGCGGTACAGGCTGGTGCTCGACCTGGTGCGTACCCAGGTGGCGAACACGCTGGGGCGTACGGATCCGTCCTCCGTGGGCGCGGAACGGCCCTTCCAGGACATGGGCTTCGACTCGCTGACCGCCGTCGATCTGCGCAACAGGCTGAAGGCGGGGACCGGGCTTCCGCTGCCCGCGACGCTGATCTTCGACCACCCCTCGCCGGCCGCGCTCACACAGTTCGTCCTCGCGCAGGCGGCGGCCGACGAGCAGCCCGGCGCGACGTCGGTCCTGGCCGAGCTGGACGGACTGGAGGCCGCGATCTCGTCGGCCGATCCCGACGGTCTGGACCGGACCGTGATCACCGAACGTCTGCGGGTGCTGCTGGCCAGGCTGGGCCCCGACCGGACGGCCGACGAGCAGGCGCCCGCCTCGGCGAGCAGGCTCGCCGAGGCGTCGGCCGACGAGATCTTCGACTTCATCGACAGCGAGCTGGGCCGCGGCGCGAACTGACCGCCCCCGCGGCAGGACGCGTCCACCACCTCTCAGCCATCCAAGGAGAAGCGGGTTCCACATGCCGAACGAAGAGAAGCTGGTCGATTACCTCAAGTGGGTGACCGCGGATCTCCAGAAGACGCGCCAACGGGTCGCCGAACTGGAGGCGGGACAGGACGAGCCCGTGGCGATCGTCGGCATGGCCTGCCGATTCCCGGGTGTCACCTCGCCGGACGAACTGTGGCAGCTCGTCATGGACGAGGGCGACGCGATCACGGACTTCCCCACCGACCGTGGCTGGGACCTGGACAGCCTCTACGACCCTGATCCGTCCCGACCCGGGAAGATCTACATCCGCCAGGGCGGTTTCCTCGACGGCGCGACGCAGTTCGACGCCGCCTTCTTCGGGATCTCGCCGCGCGAGGCCCTCGCGATGGACCCGCAGCAGCGGGTGTTGCTCGAAACCGCGTGGGAGGCCCTCGAACAAGCCGGCATCGACCCCACGACCCTCAAGGGGACCAGGACCGGCGTCTTCGCGGGTCTTGTCGAGCAGAGCTATCTGGACCTGGACAGTCCCGAGGAGTTCGAGGGCTACCAGATGACCAGCAAGCTCAGCTCGATGGCCTCGGGCCGCATCTCGTACACCCTCGGGCTCGAGGGCCCTTCGGTGTCGGTCGACACGGCCTGCTCGTCATCGCTGGTCGCACTGCACCTGGCGGTGCAGTCGCTGCGGTCGGGCGAGTCGACGCTGGCGCTCGCGGGCGCCTCGTACATCTCCGCGCATCCCGGCGGGTACATCGACGGCTCCCGGCAGCGCGGACTCGCCGAGGACGGCCGGTGCAAGCCGTTCTCCGCCGCCGCCGACGGCATCGGCTGGTCCGAGGGCGTCGGCCTCCTCGTGGTCGAGAAGCTCGCGGACGCACGGCACAACGGTCACCGGGTACTCGCCGTCGTCCGGGGGAGCGCCGTCAACCAGGACGGCGCGTCGAACGGCCTGACCGCGCCCAACGGTCCCTCGCAGGAGCGCGTGATCCGCCAGGCGCTGGCCGGCGCCAAGCTGACGGCGGCCGACGTGGACGCGGTCGAGGCGCACGGCACGGGCACCCGGCTCGGCGACCCCATCGAGGCCCAGGCGCTGCTGGCCACGTACGGCAGGGCGAGGCCCGAAGGGCGACCGCTGCTCGTCGGCTCCTTCAAGTCCAACATCGGCCATGCGCAGGCGGCCTCGGGCGTCGGCGGCCTGATCAAAATGATCCAGGCCATGCGCCACGGCGTGCTGCCGAAGCTGCTGCATCTCGACGAGCCCACACCCTTCGTCGACTGGTCGGCGGGTGATATCGAACTCCTCGGCGAGGCCCGTCCGTGGCCCGAGACCGGTGCGCCGCGCCGAGGCGCGGTCTCGGCGTTCGGGGCGAGCGGCACCAACGCGCACGTCATCCTCGAACAGGCGCCCGAGGAGGAGCCCGAGCCCGCATCGGAGCCCGAGCCGCCGACGGTCGCCGACGCGCCTGCCGCCGGCCCGTCCGCCGCCCACGCGACCGCCGTGCCGTGGGTGCTGTCCGCCAAGACACCCGACGCGCTGCGCGCGCAGGCCCGCCGACTGCACACCTTCGCCGCCCCTGACACCGGCCCCGGCACACTCGACGTGGCGCTGTCGCTCGCCACCACCCGTACGGCGATGGAGCACCGCGCCCTGGTCGTCGGCCGGGACCGTGAGCACCTCCTGAGCGGCCTGGACGCGCTGGCGAACGGGACCGAGACCGGCAACGTCGTCACCGGCATCGCCGGCGAGAGCGGCAAGACGGTGTTCGTCTTCCCCGGGCAGGGCAGCCAGTGGCCCGAGATGGCCCGGGAACTGCTGGACACCTCCGACGTGTTCGCCGCGCGGATCGCCGAGTGCGCCAAGGCGCTGGAGCCGTATATCGACTGGTCGCTGGAGGACGTGCTGCGCGGCGCGGAGGACGCGGCGTCTCTGGAACGGCTCGACGTGGTGCAGCCCGCGCTGTTCGCGGTCATGGTCTCGCTGGCCGAGCTGTGGCGTTCGTACGGTGTGGAACCCGCGGCCGTCGTCGGACACTCGCAGGGCGAGGTCGCGGCCGCGTGCGTCGCGGGAGCGCTGTCGCTGGACGACGCCGCCCGGGTGGTCGCCCTGCGCAGCGTCATCGCCCTCAAGCTCCAGGGCACCGGCGGCATGGGCGCCGTCGGGCTGCCGCGCGAGAAGGTCGCCGCACGCCTGGAGCAGTGGGGCGACAAGCTGTCGATCGCGGTGGAGAACGGCCCCAGTTCGGTGCTGGTCGCGGGAGACCGCGACGCGCTCGGGGAGCTCATCGCGCAGTGCAAGGCCGACGGCGCGCGGACCAAGCGGTTCCCGACGGACTTCGCCTCGCACTCGGCGCAGGTGGAGGCCGTACGGGAGGAGCTGCTCAAGGCGCTGGCGCCGCTACGGCCACAGCAGGGGACCGTACCCTTCTTCTCGACGGTGACGTGCGACTGGGTGGACGCCGACCGTCTGGACGCCGAGTACTGGTACTCGAATCTGCGCGGGACCGTCGAGTTCGCCCGCTCCGCCCGGGCCCTGGCCGAGCAGGGACACGGAACCTTCGTCGAGGTCAGCCCCCACCCGGTGCTCACCTCGCACCTTCAGGAGAACCTCGGGGACGCCCCCGTCATCACCGGCACCCTCCGCCGCGACGAGGGCGGCATCGACCGCTTCCTCGCCTCCCTGGGCGCCTATCAGGTGCGTGGCGGGAACGTCGACTGGGCGCGGCTGTTCGCGGGCACCGGCGCTCGCCGCGTGGAGCTGCCGACGTACGCCTTCCAGCACGAGCGGTACTGGTACGAGTCCGGCTCCGACACACTCGACGCCACCGGTCTCGGCATGAGCGCGACCGGGCATCCGCTGCTCGGCGCCGCCCTCGCCCCGGCCGGAACCGAGCAGACGCTGTTCACCAGCAGGCTCTCGCTGCACACGCACCCCTGGCTGGCCGATCACGCCGTCGCGGGCGCGGTCGTCCTGCCGTCGTCCGCCCTGGTGGAACTCGCCCTGCGAGCCGGTGACGAACTCGGCTGCACGGCCGTCGACGAACTCCGCGTCGGCGCACCGCTCGTACTACCCGCGCACGGCGGTGTGCAGCTCCAGGTCGCGGTGGGCGCACCGGACGAGGAGGGCGGCCGGGAGGTCACCGTGCACGCCCGCCCCGAGGACGGCGACGTGCGGTGGGCCGAGATCGCCCGGGGTCGGCTGAGCGTCCGCGGCCGAGGCGCCCCGTTCACGACGGGACAGTGGCCGTCGGCGGGAGCGGACACGATCGACCTGGAGGGCGCCTACGACGGGCTCGCCGCGGCGGGCCTGGCATACGGCCCGAGGTTCCGGGCGCTGACCGCGCTGTGGCGTGCCGACGAGTCCGTCGTCCATGCGGAGCTTGCGCTGCCCGAGCAGTCCGTGGGCGACGCGGACCGATTCGGCGTGCACCCCGTCCTGCTCGACGCGCTGACCCACGCCGCGCAGATCGCGGACGCGGCGTTTGACGCCCCGGCGGAGCCGTCCGCGCGCACGGCCGTCGCCTGGGGCGACGTCCAGCTGTACGCCACCGGCGCGACCGCGCTGCGCGCGCGGCTGACCCGGCAGGCCGACGGAAGCCTGTCCGCGCTGCTCACCGACCTGAGCGGGCAGCCGGTCGCCGCCGTCGGCGCACTCGTCCTGGGACCCGCGGCCGCCGACCGACTCGAACGCGCCGGGGCCCGCGACCACGACGCGCTCTTCCACACCGACTGGACCCCGATCGCGCTCGCGCGACCCGAGGAACCGCTCCGCTTCACCGAATGGGGCGACCACGAGGTCCCTGCGGCGCGGGTCGGGGACGTCGACGCCGTCCTCGTGCGCCTGGAGTCGCGGGACACGGACGAACCCGTCGCCGTCGCCCACGCGGCCACCCACCGCGTGCTCTCCCTGGTCCGGACGTGGCTCGCCGACGACTCGCTCGCCGATAAACCGCTGCTCGTGCTGACCCGAGGAGCGGTGGCCGCCCTCCCCGGCGAAGGCATACGGGACCTGGGCGCCGCGGCCGTATGGGGCCAGATCCGCTCGGCGCAGTCGGAGAACCCGGGCCGGTTCGTGCTCGTGGACTCCACAGGAACCGACGGCGAGCCCTCGCCCGAGACCCTGTCGGCGGTCGTCGCCTCCGGCGAGCCCCAACTGGCCCTGCGCGCGGGCAGGGTGCTGCTGCCACGACTGCGGCGGGTGCCGCTGACGGTCACGGGATCGCCCTCCGGGGCCTGGGATCCCCAGGGCACCGTGCTCATCACCGGCGGTACCGGCACCCTGGGCGGCCTGTTCGCCCGCCATCTCGTCGTCGAGCACGGCGTGACCCGCCTGCTGCTCACCAGCCGCCGCGGCCCCGACGCTCCGGGTGCCGCCGAGCTCACGGCCGAACTGGCCGAGCTGGGCGCCGAGGTCACCGTCGCCGCCTGCGACGCCGCCGACCGGGACGCGCTCGCCCATGTCCTGGCCGCGATTCCGCGGGACCGTCCGCTGACCGGCGTGGTGCACGCGGCGGGCACCCTGGACGACGGGCTGATCACCGCGATGACCCCGGAGCGCCTGGACGGAGTGCTGCGGCCGAAGGTCGACGCGGCGTGGCATCTGCACGAACTCACCCGCGACCTCGATCTGTCCGCGTTCGTGCTGTTCTCGTCCCTCGCGGGCGTCATCGGCGGTGCCGGACAGTCCAGTTACGCCGCTGCGAACACCTTCCTCGACGGTCTCGCCGAGTACCGGGCCGGCCTCGGCCTGCCCGCGACCTCCGTCGCCTGGGGACTGTGGGCGCAGACCGGCACCACGGGTGACCTGTCGGCGGCCGACCTGGAGCGCATCGCACGCGCCGGCTATCCGCCCATCGCCTCCGAGCGCGGCCCGGCGATGCTGGACCTCGCGCTGGACCTCGACCGGGCCACCACCGTAGCCACCCCGCTGAACATCGAGGCGCTCCGCGAACAGCCACGGCAGGTTCCCGCGGTGCTCGGTTCGTTGGTGCGCGTACCGTCGCGTCCCGCCGCCCGGAACAGCGATGTTCCCGTCGGTTCCCTGGCCCGCGACCTCAACGGCCTGCCGGAGGAGGAGCAGCGTGTCCGGGTGCTCGGCCTCGTGCGGGCGGAAGCGGGCGCGGTGCTCGGCCACCCGGCGCCGGACACCATCGGCGAGCGCCACCCCTTCACCGATCTGGGCTTCGACTCGCTGACCGCCGTCGAACTGCGCAACCGACTCGGCTCGCTGACCGGGTTGCGGCTGCCCACCACGCTCGTCTTCGACCACCCCACCCTGGCCGGTCTCACCGAGTACCTGTGGGCAGAGCTGGTGGGGGAGACGAGTGCCGACGACGGGTCGGCCGACCGTCCCGCGGTCGACTTCGCCGCGGAGATACGCCTCTCCGACGACATCCGCCCGGCCACCGAGGTGCACCGCGTCGTCGAGAACCCCAGGGAGGTCTTCCTGACCGGCGCCACCGGGTTCTTGGGCGCGTACCTCCTGCGCGATCTGATGCGCACCACGGACGCGATCGTGCACTGCCTGGTGCGCGACGCCGACGAGAGCGCGGCGCGGGCGCGGCTGCGGGCCAACCTTCAGTGGTACGGAATCTGGGACCAGGTCGACAGCGAGCGGCTGTCGGTCGTGGTCGGCGACCTCGGCCTGCCGGGCCTCGGACTCGCTCCTGAGCGCTTCGACGAGCTGGCCCGGGCGGTCGACGCGGTCTACCACCCGGGGGCCATGGTCAATTGGGTCCAGCCGTATGCGACGGTCAAGGCGGCCAACGTGTCGGGCACCGAGGAAATCCTCCGGTTGGCCGCCCGCCACCGCACCGTCCCCGTGCACTATGTGTCCACCCTCGGCGTGTACGTCGGGCGGGACACCGGCGGCGCGGGCATCAAGGTCACCGACCCGAGCGGCCCCGGCGAGACCCTGCCGACCGGCTATACCCAGAGCAAGTGGGTGGCGGAGCAGATCATCGAGCTGGCCAGGGAGCGGGGACTGCCCGTCTCCGTCTTCCGGGTCGATCTGATCGCCGGGGATCACGAGAGCGGTGCCTGCCAGACCCGCGACTTCGTGTGGCTGAGCCTGAAGGGACTGCTCCAGGCCGCGGCGGTGCCGGGTGACATCCCGGTGCGCTTCCGTCTGATGCCGGTCGACTACGCGAGCGCCGCGATTGTGCACATCTCCCGGCAGGCTGGGAGGGATGGCCGGACGTTCCATGTGTGCAGCCACACCGGACTGACGCTCGGCACCATGGTGGAGGAGCTGCGGGCGCACGGCTACACGCTCGACGAAATGGACTGGGACAGCTGGCGTGAACGCGTGACCGCCGACCCGGAGAACGCGGTGATCCCACTCTTCGACGCGTTCGAGGTGATGGCCGCCGCTCCGGATGCCTTCTATCCGCCGATCGACGACCGCGAGACGGTCGAGGCACTGGCGGGCAGCGGAATCCACTGTCCGGAGGCGACCCGCGAACTGTTCGGCAAGCACGTCGAGTTCTTCGCCGAGAAGGGGTACTTCCCGGCGAAGCAGCAAGCGCGGGCAGACGGGTCGGCCAGTATCGCGTCAGGCAACGTCGGCCCTGCTGACGACCCTGCGTAGCCGTTCGTAGGCGGTGTGCTTGTTGCGCCAGATGTAGCGGCGGATCGTACTGCCCTGCTCCGCAACTCGTTCACCGTGTGGTGTTCAAGGTGCTGGTTGGGGAGATCTCGGAAGGCTTTCAGGTGAGTCCCGAGCCAAGGGGAGCAACCACAGGTGACACGTACCTGGATCCTCTCGAATCGAGGCTTTCGGCCGTGCCGGGCCCGTCGTAGCGAGAGCGACAAGAGCCGTTAGGTTGGGGGCGGCCATGTGAGATCCCGTGAGAGATGAGAGGGTCTGACGAGTGAGCGAGACACCACCGAACACCCTGCAATACCGCTTCGACGGGCCAGAGGACGCCCCGGTCCTGATCCTGGGTCCCTCACTGGGCACCACCTGGCACATGTGGGACCGCCAGGTTCCGGAACTGGCCCGGCAGTGGCGTGTCTTCCGGTTCGACCTGCCGGGGCACGGCGGCGCGCCCGCCCACCCGGCGGACTCCGTCGCCGAACTGTCCGCCCGGCTGCTCGCCACGCTCGACGCGCTCGGCGTGCAGCGCTTCGGCTACGCGGGTTGCGCGCTCGGCGGCGCGATCGGTATGGAACTGGCCCTGCGCCACCCGGAGCGGCTCGCCTCGCTCACGCTGGTCGCCACCTCGCCCCGGTTCGGCACCGCCGACGAGTTCCGGCAGCGTGGGGTGGTCGTGCGCACGAACGGGCTCGACCCGATCGCCCGCACCTCGCCCGACCGCTGGTTCACCGGCGGTTTCGCCGCCGCGCAGCCCGCGATCACCGAGTGGGCCGTGCAGATGGTGCGCACCACCGACCCGGGCTGCTACATCGCCGCCTGCGAGGCGCTGGCCGGCTTCGACGTCCGTCCCGAACTGGGGCGCATCGGCGTCCCCACCCTCGTCCTGGTCGGCTCGGAGGACCAGGTCACCGGTCCGGCCGAGGCACGCACCCTGGTCGCCGGGATACCGGACGCCCGTCTCGCGGTCGTCCCCGGCGCCTCCCACCTCGTGCCCGTGGAGCAGCCCGCGGCCGTCACCGACCTGCTGGTGCGGCACTTTTCCAGCGCCTGGCAGTCGGCGATCGACTCGGGGACCGGCCAGATGGCCATCGTGGCGGCCCCCGCCAAGCCGGTCCTCGCCGCCGCGCCACAGGCCGCGCCCATCGCCGAGATAGCCCCGCCCCTGGCGCCCCCGCAGCCGACGGGGCGGCCCGACACCTACGAGACGGGCCTCAAGATCCGCCGCGAGGTGCTGGGTGACGCCCATGTGGACCGGGCGATGACGCAGTCCGACGACTTCTCCGGGGACTTCCAGGAGTTCATCACCCGGTACGCGTGGGGCGAGATCTGGGACCGCCCCGGCCTCGACCGTCGCTCGCGCAGCTGTGTCACGCTCACCGCGCTTGTCGCCGGCGGCCACCTGGAGGAGCTGGCCTTCCACACCCGGGCGGCGCTGCGCAACGGCCTCACCCCCGACGAGATCAAGGAAGTGCTGCTGCAGACGGCCGTGTACTGCGGTGTGCCGGCTGCGAACAGCGCGTTCCGGGTGGCCCAGCAGGTCGTGCGGGAGGAGACCACGCCCGCGGAGTGAGCGCGCGGTACCGGCGGGGAGGAGGATGGATCGAATGAAGCTCACGAAGAAGTCCCACTCCTGTGTCCGGCTGGAGAAGGACGGGCGGACGCTCGTCCTCGATCCCGGCGGCTTCAGCGAGCCCGACGCCGCCGTCGGCGCGGACGCGATCCTGATCACGCACGAGCACCCGGACCACTTCGACGAGGGGCGGCTGCGGGCCGCCATGGAGGCGAACCCGGCGGCCGGGATCTGGACCCTGAAGTCGGTCGCGGACCAGATCGCCGCGGCCTTCCCGGGCCGTGTCCACACCGTCGGCCACGGCGACACGTTCACCGCGGCGGGCTTCGACGTCGAGGTCCATGGCGAGCTGCACGCCGTGATCCACCCGGACATCCCGCGGATCACCAACGTCGGCTATCTGATCGACGGCGGCAGGCTCTTCCACCCCGGCGATGCGCTCACCGTCCCCGACCGGCCCGTCGAGACGCTGATGCTCCCGGTGATGGCCCCCTGGAACAAGATCTCCGAGGTCATCGACTATGTCCGCGAGGTCGAGCCGCAGCGCGCCTACGACATCCACGACGCCCTGCTCACCGAGCTCGCCCGGCCGATCTACGACCGGCAGATCGGTGCCCTGGGCGGCTCGGACCATCTGCGGCTCGCGCCGGGATCCAGCGCCGAGATCTGAGCGCTGTCGGGCGTCGAGCCGAGCGCGGTCGGGCGTTGTCAGTGCCGCCGGGTAGGTTGTGGGGCATGCGCATCGCGACCTGGAACGTGAACTCGATCACCGCCCGCCTGCCGAGGTTGCTGGCCTGGCTGGAGAGCAGTGGCACCGACGTGCTGTGCGTGCAGGAGGCCAAGGTCGCGGCGGAGCAGTTCCCGCTGGACCAGCTCCGCGAGCTGGGCTACGAGGCGGCGGTCCACGCGACCGGCCGGTGGAACGGCGTGGCGGTGCTCTCCCGGGTCGGCCTGGCGGATGTCGTCGAGGGCCTGCCCGGCGACCCCGGGTACGAGGGCGTGCAGGAGCCCCGGGCGATCTCCGCGACCTGCGGCCCGGTCCGTGTCTGGTCGGTGTACGTGCCCAACGGCCGCGAGGTCGACCACCCGCACTACGCCTACAAGCTCAAGTGGTTCGAGGCGCTGCGGGCGGCCGTCGCGGGCGACGCGGCCGGTGGCCGCCCCTTTGCGATCCTCGGTGACTACAACGTGGCGCCGACCGATGACGACGTCTTCGACGTGGCCGCCTTCGAGGGCCTCACCCATGTCACCCCGGCCGAGCGCGCGGCCCTGACCGCGCTGCGCGAGACGGGCCTGTCGGACGTCGTCCCGCGCCCCCTGAAGTACGACCGCCCCTACACGTACTGGGACTACCGCCAGCTCGCCTTCCCCAAGAACCGCGGCATGCGCATCGACCTGGTCTACGGCAACGAGCCCTTCGCCAAGGCGGTCAAGGACGCGTACGTCGACCGCGAGGAGCGCAAGGGCAAGGGCGCCTCGGACCACGCCCCGGTGGTGGTGGACCTGGAGGTGTAGGGCGACACCCGTGCTCACCCTGTGGTGTGTGGGCCCGGGTCGGTGACACGCTGGGCCCATGAACATCCCCTTCCTGGGCGGCCGGCGCAAGAAGAGCGATGCCCCGGTGCTGCCCGCCGACCGCGAGGGCGTCGCCGAGTTGCTGTCCGAGTGCGATCTGCTGCGCTCCCAGGCGGCCCAGGAGGGCGTCCGGCTGGACGACTCCGTGACCTCGCTGGAGGCACTCGACCAGCTGCTGCCGCGCTGGCGCGACGACGCGGAGATCCTGCCCTGGCTGGGCAATGACGCGGGCCTGTATCTGGGTACGGTGATCGTGCGTACCGTGCCCGGCGCGTACTGGGAGTTCCGGCCCGGCGGGCAGCCCGTCGTACGGCTCGCGTCGGGGCGCGAGTTCGATGTCGCCGAGGCCGGTCACGAGTGGGCCGCGAACGGCGTTCCCGAGCTGTCGCAGCTGTACGCGGAGGTCGCAGAAGCCTGACCGGCGCAGTAAATACGGCTAATGCCCGAAAAGTGCGTGTCGTGCGTTAAGTTCATCTTTGCCTGGATAGTTTGCGCACCCACGACACGGCTGAGAGTGAGTAGGGCTGCGTATGGCCGTCGATCCCTTGATCGAGCTGCGTGACGTCAACGAGTACGGCGGTGGGCTGCTTGTCCTGCGGGACATCGACCGCACCGTCGCCGCGGGGGAGGTGGTGGTCGTCATCGGCCCGTCGGGGTCGGGGAAATCGACATGGTGCAGGACGGTCGACCGGCTGGCGGACCTCCGCTCGGGAACGGTCGAACAGGGCGGCCGGCCGCTGCCCGCGGGGGGCAGGACACCGGCGCGGCTGCGCGCCGAAGCCGACACGGTCGTCCGGTCCTTCGACTTCTTCGCGCACAGGACGGTGTTGCGGCGCCCGTCCGGCGAGCGCGCCAAGGGCTTGCTGCCCAGCATCCGCAAGCACTGAGCCGGGGGAGTGCGATCCATGTTCCGTACCACCCGTGTGCCCCTCGCGCGTGCCGCGCGCACCGCGCTCGTCGTGCTCGCTGTACTCGGCGGGGTTCTCGCCACCGCCTGCGGCAAGGAGGGCAGCCCGCCCACCAAGGGCCCCGCGGCCTCGTCGCTCCCCGAATACCAGGTGGCCGAGGACTTCCGGCTGCCCGACTCGCCGACCTGGACCCGGGCGAAGGAACGCGGCTATTTCATCGTCGGCGTCAAGGAGGACCAGCCCTACCTCGGTGAGAAGGACCCGGCGACCGGCACCTACGCCGGCTTCGACATCGAGATCGCCAAGATGATGTCGGCCTCGCTCGGCCTGCCGCCCGAGTCGATCGAGTTCAAGACCATCGCCTCCGCCAACCGCGAAACCGCCCTGCAGAACGGGCAGATCGATTTCTACGTCGGCACCTACACCATCAACGCCAACCGCAAGCGGCTGGTCGGCTTCGCCGGGCCCTACTACATGGCGGGCCAGTCCCTGCTGGTCCGCAAGGACGAGAAGGACATCCGCGGCCCCCAGGACCTGGCCGGAAAACGCGTGTGCTCGGCGGCCGGATCGACCCCCTACCAGCGCATCAGGGCCGACTACCCGAAGGCGGTCCTGGTCTCCTACGACACCTACTCGGTGTGCGTCGACAACCTGCTCACCTACCAGGTCGACGCCGTCACCACCGACGACGCGATCCTCATCGGCTACGCGGCGAAGGCCCCCGACGAACTCAAGGTCGTCGGCAGGCCCTTCTCCGAGGAGCCGTACGGCATCGGCGTCCCGCACGGCGACAACGCCCTGCGCCGCGCACTCGACGACGCGTTGGAGGCACGTGAGAAGAACGGTGACTGGCAGAAGGCGTACGAGGCGACGCTGGGCCTGTCCGGCGTGCCGGCGCCCCGCCCGCCCGCGATCGACCGCTACCCGGCGAGCTGAGCGAGGACGGCTTGAACGTACTGACAGACAATTTCTCCACCTACGCCCAGGGCTTCCTCGGCACCCTCGAACTCACCGTCTACGCCTCGGTGCTGGCCCTCGTCCTGGGCTTCGTCATGGCCTCCTTCCGTATCGCGCCCATCGCGGCGCTGCGCGCCATCGGCGCGGCCTGGGTCACCGTCCTGCGCAACACCCCACTGACCCTGCTGTTCTTCGCGGTGCTGCTCGGCCTGCCCCGCTTCGGACTCGTGCTGCCCTTCCAGGTGTTCGCGGTCCTCGCGCTCGGCTGCTACACGTCCGCGTTCATCTGCGAGGCGCTGCGCGCCGGCATCAACACCGTGCCCAAGGGGCAGGGCGAGGCGGCCCGCAGCCTCGGCATGACCTTCGGACAGACCCTCGGCCTGGTGGTGCTGCCGCAGGCATTCCGGTCGGTGATCCCGCCGGTCGGCTCCACCCTCATCGCACTGGCCAAGAACTCGGCGATCGCGGGCGCGTTCAGCGTCACCGAACTGCTCGGCACGTACAAGACGCTCAGCGAACTCGGCTACAGCATCGTCTGGACCTTCGTCTGGATCGCCGTCGGATACCTGATCGTCACGCTCGCCATCAGCGGCCTGTTCCACCTGCTGGAGCGCAGGTGGGGGGTGGCCCGATGAGCCAGGCCACCGCGCTCTACGACATCCCGGGGCCGCGGACCAGACAGCGCCACCGCGCCTTGGCAGTCCTCTCCGTCGCCGTGATCCTCTGCCTGCTCGGCTGGATCGTGTCCCTGCTGTTCGCCACCGGCCAGTTCACCCATGCGAAATGGCTGCCCTTCGAGTACCAGGGCATCCAGGAACTGCTGCTGCGCGGACTGGGCAACACCCTCAAGGCGTTCGCGCTGGCGGCCGTCCTGTCGCTCGCGCTCGGCGGGGCGTTGGCCGCCGGGCGGCTGTCGGACCACCGGGCGGTGCGCCTGCCGGCCACGGTCGTCGTCGAGTTCTTCCGGGCGATGCCGGTGCTGGTGATGATCTTCTTCATCTTCGTGGCGCTCAAGGCGCAGCCACTGACCGCGCTGGTCGCCGGACTCACCCTCTACAACGGCTCCGTGCTCGCCGAGGTGTTCCGCTCCGGGGTGAACGCCGTCGAACGCGGCCAGCGGGAAGCTGCGTTCGCGTTGGGCATGCGCAAGACCCAGGTCATGTCGTACGTACTCGCGCCGCAGGCCGTGCGGGCGATGCTGCCCGCCGTCATCAGCCAGTTGGTGGTGGCCCTGAAGGACACCTCGCTGGGATATCTCATCACCTATGAGGAGTTCCTCCATGCCGGGAAGCTGATCGCGTCCAACCTCGACTACGATTTGCCGTTCATCCCCGTGGTGATGGTGATCTCGCCGATCTACATCGGGATGTGCATGCTGCTCTCGTGGTTCGCCGGCTGGGTGTCCCGGCGTGAGCAGCGCAGTCCCAAGACCGAGGCCGTGGACGTCGCCGCGGCCGGACCGGGGACGCTGCTGCCCGGTGGGGGTCCCCCCACCGCCCCGAAACCGTAGGGGGCAGCGGCTCACGGGACCAGGCCCGCCCGGCGGCAGCCGGAGATCACTGCTCGCACGGCGGTGCGCACCCGCAGCACGGGTCGTCCGCCGACGAGGAGAAGGTCAGCTGCACGCCGGACGGGTTGTTCCCGGCCCGCACTGGACCGCCGGACCGGTCCGCACGCTCCCCCGGGCTCTTCGAGCAGCAGGGACCCCGTGACGCCGCAGGGCCCGCCCTCCGGGCGAACGGCGCGCGGGTGACGACAGGATCTACGGGTGACGACAGGATCTAGGCGGCCCGGTGCGAGCGCGGTGTCTCCGAGGCCGGCAGCGGTGCCTGCGCGGCCCGCGTCACATCGGCGACCAGTTCGACCACGTCCGGGCCGTACGCCTGCGAGTTGACCACCCTGAGCAGCAGCACGAACGGGTTCCCACCGTGCTTGCGGGCCAGCCGTTCGTGGTTGCGGGCGAGATAGCGGGTCGCGGCCTGGTTGGTGATCGCGCGCTGGCCGCAGAACAGGAACACCGGGCGGACCTCGCGCCGCTCGCCGGCGGTCAGCCGGGCCAGCAGGACGTATTCCGTGACGCCCGACTCCAGACGGTAACGTTCGCCGCCGATCTGGAAGGCACCGCGGTCCGGACCCGGCTCCGGGTCGATGTTCACCCGTACCCCGGGTAGCATCGCGGACATGTGGGCCAGCATGCGCCGGTTCGATCCGGGACCGCCCACGCAGAACTCGGTGCGCTCGCCGAAGCCCTGCTGGACGACGTCCTGGGTCACCATCTGCAGATGCGCGCCGCAGTCCTTGATCAGCGCGGCCAGCTCCAGCAGCGCGAAGACGTCGAACCGGTGGACGGCCGGCTCGGAGGCCGCCGGGTCGCGGTTGACGACGAGCAGCGCCTCCGCGTTCTCCGGAAGTCCGAAGAACGTCTGCTTGCGTCTCAGCCTGCGCTTCCACACAGCGGTGCGGGCCAGCCAGCCGATGCCGGCGCTGATGCCGGTGGCCACCAGGCCCAGGATGATGTTGCGCACGTCGTCACTCATGGGCGCGCATGCTAGCGGGCGAAGGCAAACCGGTGTTCGACATGATCCTGACGCGGACATGTCGTTGCATTAAGCTGCGCGGACGGTCACTCGCTGGAGGTGCGGATGCGTCGCCCTGTCGCGCGGAAACTGTCGGTCCTTGCGGTCTCGGCCGCCGTCGTGTCCGTGGGGGCGGCAGCGCCGCCCGGCGCCACGACCACCGCCCCGCCGAAGGTCCCCGTGGCCGTCGGCTACGGCGGCGCCGTAGCCAGCGTCGACGCGGACGCCTCGGCCGCCGGCATCGAGGTCCTGAAGAAGGGCGGCAACGCGGTCGACGCCGCCGTCGCCACGGCCGCCGCCCTGGGGGTCACCGAGCCGTACTCCTCCGGCGTCGGCGGGGGCGGCTACTTCGTCTACTACGACGCCAAATCCCATGCCGTGCACACCATCGACGGCCGGGAGACCGCGCCGCTCAGTGCCGACTCCGACCTGTTCGTGGAGAACGGCAAACCCCTCGCCTTCGCCGACGCCGTCAGCAGCGGACTGAGCGTCGGCACGCCGGGCACGCCCGCCACCTGGCAGACGGCCCTGAACGCCTGGGGCAGCCGGAAGCTGGGCACGGTGCTGCGGCCCGCCGAGCGGCTCGCCCGCGACGGCTTCACCGTCGACGACACCTTCCGCTCGCAGACGGCGTCCAACGAGACCCGGTTCCGCTACTTCCCGGACACCGCCGCGCTGTTCCTGCCGAACGGGCAGCTGCCGGTCGTGGGCTCCACCTTCAAGAACCCCGATCTGGCCCGCACCTACGAGGAGTTGGGCCGCAAGGGCGTCGGCGCGATCTACCGCGGCGGCCTCGGCAAGGACATCGTCTCCACCGTCAACAACCCGCCGGTGGCCCCCGGTTCGGGCTGGAACGCGCGTCCCGGCCGACTGTCCGTCAAGGACCTCGCCGCCTACCGCGCCAAACCGCAGGCACCCACGAAGACGTCGTACCGCGGGCTCGACGTCTACTCCAGCGCGCCCTCCTCCTCGGGTGGCACCACGGTCGGCGAGGCCCTCAACATCCTTGAGAAGACCGACCTTTCGAAGGCGACCGACACGCAGTACCTGCACCGCTTCATCGAGGCGAGCCGGATCGCGTTCGCGGACCGTGGGCGCTGGGTCGGCGACCCCGCCTTCGAGGACGTGCCGACGCAGCAGTTGCTGTCACCGTCGTACGCCGACTCGCGCGCCTGCCTGATCAAGGACGACGCGGTGCTGACCAGCCCGGTCGCGCCCGGTGACCCGCGCCACCCGGCGGCCTGCGCCACGGGGGGCACGGCAGCCCCGACGACGTACGAGGGCGAGAACACCACCCATCTCACGGTCGCCGACAAGTGGGGCAACGTCGTCTCCTACACGCTCACCATCGAGCAGACCGGCGGCAGCGCGATCACCGTGCCCGGCCGGGGATTCATCCTGAACAACGAGCTGACGGACTTCTCCTTCGCCCCGGCCAGTCCGGCCGTGCACGACCCGAACCTGCCCGGTCCCGGCAAGCGCCCGCGGTCGTCGATCTCGCCGACGATCGTGCTCGACCGACACGGCAGGCCGGTGGTGGCGCTCGGGTCGCCCGGCGGCGCGACCATCATCACGACCGTGCTGCAGACCCTGACCGAGTTCCTCGACCGCCGGCTGCCGCTGGTCGACGCGATCGCCGCGCCCCGCGCCAGCCAGCGCAACGCGGCCAGGACCGAACTCGAACCCGGCCTCTACGACAGCAACCTGCGCACCGGGCTCGAAGCCATCGGGCACGCCTTCTCGCGCAACCCCGAGATCGGCGCGGCAACGGGCGTCCAACGCCTCCCGGGCGGCAAGTGGCTGGCCGCGGCGGAGACGGTACGCAGGGGCGGTGGCTCGGCCATGGTGGTCGACCCGACCCGGTGATCGGGGAGACCGGGGCGACCGGGGCGACCGGACGTCCGGCTCCGGTGACGCCCCTCCCGGGGCGTGGCCGGGCGCGGGGAAGGGGCCGGGCCGGTCAGGTGTCGGGAGTGGGCGGTCGTGGTGAGGCGTCCGCGCCGGTCGGTGGCCCGGGCCGGGCGTCCTGGCCGGAGGCCGACGCGGGCGCCGTGCCGCCCACCGGATCCGCGGTGGGCCGTGGCGGCGGTTGTGTCCGGAAGGTCAGCTGGTCGTCGGGGGCGTCCACCGTGACGCGGCTGCCTTCCGGGAGGCGGCCGTCCAGGAGGAGGCGGGAGATGCGGTTGTCGACCTCGCGCTGGATGGTGCGGCGCAGCGGGCGGGCGCCGTACTCGGGCTGGTGACCGCGCTCCGCGAGCCAGCCGACGGCCGCGTCGGTGAAGTCCACGGTCACCCCCTGCACGTCCAGCAGCCGCCGGGTGCGTTCCAGCAACAGGTCGGTGATCTGCCGTAGTTGCTCGGCGGTGAGTCGGCGGAACACCACGATCTCGTCGATGCGGTTGAGGAACTCGGGCCGGAAGTGCTCGCGCAGCGGACGCAGGATCTGTTCCCGCCGGGCCTCCTCGTCCGCCTCCGCACCACCCGCGCCGAACCCGATGCCCGCGCCGCGCCGGCCGATCACCTCGGATCCCAGGTTGCTCGTCATCACGATGACCGTGTTGGTGAAGTCCACCGTGCGGCCCTGCGCATCGGTCAACCGCCCGTCGTCCAGGACCTGGAGCAGGATGTTGAAGACGTCCGGGTGCGCCTTCTCCACCTCGTCGAGCAGCAGCAGCGAGTACGGGTGCCGGCGCACCACCTCGGTGAGCTGACCGGCCTCCTCATGGCCGACGTACCCGGGCGGCGCACCCACCAGCCGGGAGACGGTGTGCCGCTCCTGGTACTCGCTCATGTCCAGTCGCACCATCCGGTCCTCGCTGCCGAACAGGACCTCCGCGAGCGCCCGGGCCAGCTCCGTCTTGCCGACCCCGGTCGGGCCGAGGAACAGAAAGCTGCCGATCGGCCGGTCCGGGCTGGCGAGCCCGGCGCGGGAGCGCAGCACGGCCTCGGCGACCACGGCGACCGCCTCGTCCTGGCCGATCACCCGCTGGTGCAGCTGCTCCGCCAGGCCGAGCAGCCGCTCCTTCTCCTCCTGGGTCAGCCTGCTGACCGGGATGTGGGTGAGCCGGGACACCACCTCGGCGATGGCCTCCGCCGTCACCTCCAGGTCCTGCCCCTCGTCGGCCTTGTCGTCGCCGGTGGTCTCAAAGATCCGCCCCTTCACCGCGGAGATCCGGTCGCGCAGCTGTGTGGCCTGCTCGTACCGCTCGTCCGCGACCGCCTGGTCCTTGTCCCGCACCAGCTGCTCGACCTCGCGTTCCATGGCGCGTACGTCCGTGCCCTTGGTCCGGGCGCCGAGCCGCACCCGGGCGCCGGCCTGGTCGATCAGGTCGATCGCCTTGTCCGGCAGCCGCCGGTCGGTGAGATAGCGGTCGGACAGCTCCACGGCGGCGACCAGCGCCTCGTCGGTGTAGCGGACCTGGTGGTGGGCCTCGTAGCGGTCGCGCAGCCCGCGCAGGATCTCGACGGTGTCCGGGACGGTCGGCTCGGGCACCAGGATCGGCTGGAACCGGCGGGCCAGCGCCGCGTCCTTCTCGATCCTGCGGTACTCCTCCAGCGTGGTCGCGCCCACGACGTGCAGTTCGCCCCGGGCCAGCG
Source organism: Streptomyces sp. NPDC004752 (assembly GCF_053601275.1). Taxonomy (NCBI): domain Bacteria; kingdom Bacillati; phylum Actinomycetota; class Actinomycetes; order Kitasatosporales; family Streptomycetaceae; genus Streptomyces; species Streptomyces sp. NPDC004752. The sequence continues at coordinate 18,578 of NZ_JBSGBN010000007.1, forward strand.
CGGGCTTGAGGATGTTGCCCGCGTCCAGCGCGCCGCCCTCGCCGCCGGAACCCGTGCCCACGACGGTGTGCAGCTCGTCGAGGAAGACGATCAGCCGGTCGGAGTGCGCGCGGATCTCGGTGACGATGGTGTTCAGCCGCTCCTCGAAGTCCCCGCGGAAGCGGGTGCCCGCGACCACGCCGGTCAGGTCCAGGGTGACGACCCGGCGCCCGATGAGGACGTCGGGCACGTCCCCGTCGGTGATCCGCTGCGCCAGTCCCTCCACGATCGCCGTCTTGCCGACACCGGCGTCGCCGATCAGCACCGGGTTGTTCTTGCCGCGCCGGGAGAGCACCTCGATGGTCTGCTCGATCTCGTCGTCCCGCCCGATGACGGGGTCGACGCGGCCCTGGCGGGCCAGGTCGGTCAGGTCACGGCCGTACTTGTCCAACGTCGGGGTGGCCGGGGGCCGCTGCCGTTCGGTGCCGGTGCGCGGCGGCGCCTCGGGGGCGTCCGGGGGCATCCCGGCGGCCGCGAACCGGGCCGCGCTCAGGATGTGCCCGGCGGCCGAGTCCGGATTCGCGGCGAGCGCGCCGAGCACATGCTCCGGGCCGATGTATCCGGCACCGCTCGACCGGGCCATGTCGTGCGCGTCCAGCAGCGCCCGCTTGACCGCGGGGGTGAGGGAGAGCGAGGTCGGCGGCGGCGCCTCGCCCGGCGGATGCTGGAGCGGACCGGTGCGCTGGTCGATCTCCGTCGCGAGCGAGTCGGGGTCGGTGCCGGCCCGGCTGAGCAGGCTCCGGGTGGGTTCGGTGGCGAGGGCCGCGCGCAGCAGGTGCTGGGTGTCAAGATCGCGGCTGCCGTGCTCGGCGGCGTACTGGGCGGCGCCTTTCACCAGCTCCCTTGCCGGTTGGCTGAGCAGCCGGCCGATGTCCACCGGGCGGGGGCCGGGATGCGGGCCGCCGCCGAAGAAGCGGGAGAGGAATTCACCGAAGGGGTCCGGGCCCTGTCCTTCCGGCCCCGTGAAGCCGCTGGTCATGGCGTTCCGTTCACCAAAGGGTCGTACGGTCGTACGGGTGGCCTACACCACGATGGCACGTTCGCCGAGGCGAGGCATGTCCAGTCGACCCCGCCCGTCCTGCCCTCCGGGGCTGCTGCCCCGCCCGCCGGTCGGAGATCGCGTTCACCGCGGGGCGGCCGTCCGCCGTCGGTCCGCGCCGAACGTCCGGGGTGACGATCTCCAAGGCCCGGGTCGTGCGCACGGCCTGGGGTCCGGGGCGACGGCAGCACCCCGGCGCGGGAATCCCGGCCTCCCGAGCCGGGAAGCCGGGAACCGACCGGACATCGACCGGACATCGACCGGGAACTGACCGGGAGCCGGCCGGGAACGCGGCCGCGCGGCGGAGGTCCGGCTCGGCGGGCGGCTAGCGTTCCGTGAGGATGCGGGGCCCCGATGCGGTGATGGCCACCGTGTGCTCCACGTGGGCCGCGCGCGAGCCGTCGTTCGTGCACAGGGTCCAGCCGTCGGGGGCCGTGTGATAGCTGTCGCCGCCCCCGCTGATCAGCATGGGCTCGATCGCCAGGACCATGCCGTGCCGCAGGGGAAGCCCTCGCCCCGGGCGCCCCTCGTTCGGTACGGCGGGGTCCTCGTGCATACGGCGGCCCACGCCGTGCCCGCCGAAGTCCTCCATGATTCCGTAACCGGCAGTGCGGCACACCGTGCCGATCGCGTGGGCGATGTCGCCGATGCGGTTGCCGACGACGGCCGCCGCGATGCCCGCCGCCAGGGCCCGCTCGGCGGTCTCGATCAGGCGGACATCGGCGGGCCGGGGCCGGCCCACGGTGAAACTGATCGCGGAGTCGCCTACCCAGCCCGCCAGTTCGGCGCCGCAGTCGATGGAGACCAGGTCGCCGTCGCGCAGCCGGTAGCGGCGGGGGATGCCGTGCACGATCGCGTCGTTGACGGAGGCGCAGATCACCGCGGGGAAGGGGGTGGCCGCGAAGGTGGGGCGATAGCCCAGGAAGGGGGAGCGGGCGCCCGCCTCGCGCAGCACCTCGTGTGCCACCTCGTCCAGTTCCAGCAGCGTGACGCCGACGCGCGCGGCCTCCCGTACGGCCGTCAGCGCCCGCCCGACGACCTGGCCCGCCGCGTGCATCGCGTCGATCGATGTATCCGTCTTCAGCTCCACCATGCCAATTACTATACCGGTATTAGAATGGTCGCATGGTGCGCACCCCCCTTACCCCGGAAGAGCGCGAGCGCGGCGAGCGGCTCGGGCGGCTGCTGCGCGAGCAGCGCGGCGATCGGAGCATGACGGAGGTCGCCGCCGACGCGGGCATCTCCGCAGAGACACTCCGCAAGATCGAGACCGGGCGAGCGCCGACCCCGGCCTTCTTCACCGTCGCCGCGCTCGCCCGCGCGCTCGGCCTGTCGATGGACGAACTGGCGGAGCGCTGCGCACCGGTCGAGGTGTGAGCCGAGCGGCCGCGCCGCCCGAACGGGAACGGTCACCGCAAGGCGCAGGCGTTCAACGGGTCTGGCGCTCGTGACGACGCCGGGTCCGCCCCCGTGCCGCCGTCAGGGCCGGACCTGCCCGCGGCGGCCCCGCCGGGCGCCGCACCCCGCGCGGGGCCCGGTTCACCGGGGCCGCCGAGGAACAGCACCAGCCGGGGCTCCTCCTCCGGTCGGCCGATCCGTCCCAGCGGCACCAGCGTGCGGTACGGCGTCCAGCGCCCGGCCCGTCTCCTGCGCGTCGGCCGTCGGATCCAGCCGCGCCGGGTCGGACATCGCCGTGTCGATCGCCCCGGGGCACACCGCGTCGACCCGGATCCGCCGGTGCGCCGACTCCAGCGCGGCCACCCGGGTGAGCCCGAGGATCGCGTGCTGGGTGGCGGCGTACGCGCCCACCGCAGCCATCCCGGTCACCGCCGTGCAGGACGCGGTGCTCACGATGGTGCCCCCGTCCTCCAGCGCGGGCGCGACCTTCCTGACAGCACGGGCGCGATTGTCCTGATACCGGAGAAGCAGCCGACCCGGCTGACCGGTACGACCGCCCGAACCGCGGGTGGAGTTCGCGGCCGTCGAGGCGGCACCGGCCGTCGCGGGCGCCGTCCGGACACGGGTACGGCTGCGCCGCCAGGGCCGCACCGGCGAGGCGCACGCCCTGCTGGTCGAGGCCGCGCGGTGGCCCCCACCCGGCTCCCACTGCCCGCTGCCGAACTGCGCCGCACCGGGCTTCATGCCGACTGAGCCCCTGCTGTGGGAGGCCGTCTCCGTGCCGGCCGACCGCCTGGTCGCCGCGGCCGACGCGCTCGTCGCGGCGGGGCGCACCGGCGATGGGGACGGCGATGGGCACGGCGACGCGGACGGGGAGCAGGTCCTGCGCCAGGGCGTCGTACGGCCCGCCGAGAAGATCGGCACGGCGGGGAGATCGGTACGGCAAGGAGATCGGCACGGCGGTGCTCGGGTCGGCGGCCGAGGGACGCGCCCGCGGGGTGGGGGGGGGGGGGCGGTCGGGGCTCGCCGCTTATGCCCGTGTCCGCACCCCGAGGGGCGGCCCGCCGCGCCGCCGCCGACCCGCCGCGCCGCCGATCTGCGGCGCCTCCGCCGCCGTCGGTGGAGGCCACGCGAAGCGCCCCGCAGGAGCGACACTGGGACCGGTGCACACCCTGCGGGCGGCCGGATCCGCCGCCTGACCGGCCCGGGCGCTCACCCACTGGAGTGTGAAACATGATCGACTCCGCGGGTTCACGACGATGGTCTTGGCAAGCCCGTCGCCGAGGCTTACGTTCGTCCCTCTACCGCCGCCCGCGTCCACCCACCACCTGCGTCTACGGGCGTAGAGGCTCTGACGTCCCGTCGAAGGAGCAGCTCATGGCCAACGTCGTACGCGCCGCTCTGGTCCAGGCCACCTGGACCGGCGACACCGAGTCCATGGTGGCGAAACACGAGGAGCACGCCCGCGAGGCGGCCCGCCGGGGAGCCCGGATCATCGGCTTCCAGGAGGTCTTCAACGCCCCCTACTTCTGCCAGGTCCAGGAGCCGGAGCACTACCGCTGGGCCGAGCCGGTGCCGGACGGGCCGACCGTGCGTCGGATGCGGGAGCTGGCCCGGGAGACCGGCATGGTGATCGTCGTGCCCGTCTTCGAGATCGAGCGGTCGGGCTTCTACTACAACACCGCGGCCGTGATCGACGCCGACGGCGGCTACCTCGGCAAGTACCGCAAGCACCACATCCCGCAGGTCGAGGGCTTCTGGGAGAAGTACTACTTCAGGCCGGGAAACGCCGGCTGGCCCGTCTTCGACACCGCCGTCGGCAAGGTCGGCGTCTATATCTGCTACGACCGGCACTTCCCCGAGGGATGGCGCCAACTGGGCTTGGGCGGAGCCCAGTTGGTATACAACCCGTCGGCCACCTCGCGCGGCCTGTCCGCCCATCTGTGGCAGCTGGAGCAGCCCGCGGCAGCGGTCGCCAACGAGTACTTCATCGCCGCCATCAACCGGGTCGGGCAGGAGAAGTACGGGGACAACGACTTCTACGGGACGAGCTACTTCGTCGACCCGCGCGGACAGTTCGTCGGCGAGGTCGCCGGCGACAAGGACGAGGAACTCCTCGTCCGCGATCTCGACCTCGACCTCATCGAAGAGGTGCGGCGGCAGTGGGCGTTCTACCGCGACCGCCGCCCCGACGCCTACGAAGGTCTGGTGCAGCCGTGAACGACCTCTTCGCCCGCCATCGCAACGTCCTGCCCGACTGGCTGGCCCTCTACTACGAGGACCCCCTGGAGATCACCCACGGCGAGGGACGCCACGTCTGGGACGCGTACGGCAACCGGTACCTGGACTTCTTCGGCGGCATCCTCACCACGATGACCGCCCACGCGCTGCCCGAGGTGACGAAGGCGGTCAGCGAACAGGCCGGGCGGATCATCCACTCCTCGACCCTCTACCTCAACCGGCCGATGGTCGAACTCGCGGAGCGGATCGCCCAGTTGTCGCAGATCCCGGACGCCAGGGTGTTCTTCACCGCCTCCGGCACCGAGGCCAACGACACCGCCCTGCTGCTGGCGACCGCCCACCGGCGCAGCAACACGGTCCTGGCGATGCGCAACAGCTACCACGGCCGTTCCTTCAGCGCGGTCGGCATCACCGGCAACCGCGGCTGGTCCCCGACCTCCTTGTCCCCGTTGCAGACCCTGTACGTGCACGGCGGCGTCCGCACCCGCGGTCCCTACGCCCGCCTGAACGACGCCGAGTTCATCGCCGCCTGCGTCGAGGACCTGAAGGACCTCCTCGGTCATACCCGCCCGCCCGCCGCCCTGATCGCCGAGCCCATCCAGGGCGTCGGCGGCTTCACCTCGCCGCCCGACGGCCTGTACGCGGCCTTCCGCGACGTCCTCCAGGAGCACGGCATCCTGTGGATCGCCGATGAGGTGCAGACCGGCTGGGGCCGCACCGGGGAACACTTCTGGGGCTGGCAGGCACACTCCCGCAGCGGTCCGCCCGACATCGTCACCTTCGCCAAGGGCATCGGCAACGGCATGTCCATCGGCGGCGTCGTGGCCCGCGCCGAGATCATGAACTGCCTGGACGCCAACAGCATTTCGACGTTCGGCGGCACCCAGGTCACCATGGCGGCCGGCCTGGCCAACCTCACCTACCTGCTGGAACACGATCTCCAGGGCAACGCCCGGCGGGTCGGCGGGCTGCTCATCGAACGGCTGCGGGTCGTCGCCGCGCAGCTGCCCGGCGTGCGCGAGGTGCGCGGTCGCGGGCTGATGATCGGCGTCGAGCTGGTGCGGCCGGGCACCGACGAGGCCGACCCGCAGGCGGCCTCCGCCGTCCTGGAGGCGGCCCGCGAGGGCGGGCTGCTGATCGGCAAGGGCGGCGGCCACAACACCAGCGCGCTGCGCATCGCGCCGCCGTTGTCGCTGACCGTCGCGGAGGCCGAGGAGGGCGCCGCCATCCTCGAACACGCCCTCGGGAGCGCCCGGTAGCACCGCGCCCGGCGGCGGCCGGGCACGGGCAGCACGACTCGGCACCGGCATCCCGCGCCCCGAAGGAGAACCGAGCGACGAAGAAGGACAGAAGAACGAAAGAAGAAGGAAAGCAGAAAGAATGCGGAGCGCGCCATGACCATCGCCTTGGAGCCCCTGGAACCCGTGCTGTCGGTCCGTCAGGTCCTCGCCCTGGAACGGGTGTTGGCCGGGGAGCCCGAGGTGGTGGCCGGCGCCGCCCAGCTCGACCGGCCGGTGCGCTGGGTGCATGTGGCCGAGGCCGCCGACGTCGGCGTGATGCTCACCGGCGGGGAGATGGTGCTCACCACCGGGGTGCTGCTCGCCGGCGACGAGGACAAACAGGCCGAGTACATCCGGTCGCTGTACCGTGCGGAGGCCGCGGCCGTCGTGCTCGGTCTCGGCCGGGCGTTCCCGGCACCGCCGGACGTGATGCGCCGGGCCGCCGAGCGGTGCGGGCTGCCCCTGGTCGTGCTGCACCGGCCGTTCCCCTTCGCCGAGTTGACCGAGGAGGTGCAGTCCCGGCTGGTGCGCCGCAAGTTCGCCGCCGTCAGCCTCTCCGAGGCGGTACGCACCGCGCTGACCGCCCTGATCACCGCGGGCGCGCCGGTGCAGAGCCTGCTCGACGAGGTCGCCGGGCACAGCGCCTGCCCCGTCGTCGTCACCAACCTTGCCCACCGGGTGCTGGCCACGGCGGGGGAGCGGCCGGCCGTGGACGATGTGCTGCGTGACTGGGAGCGGATCGCCCGGCAGGCGGGCGGCGGCGAGGGCGACGGCTGGATCCGGGCCGAGCTGGGCGGGCGCGGGGAGCGGTGGGGGCAGATCATGCTGTGCGGGTACCGCGGCGGCACGGCCGCGGGCCGGCTGCTCGCCGACCGGGCCGCCGAGGCGCTGGTGCTGCACCGCATGCTCGGCGGCGGCTCCGCCCACTCCTGGGAGGAGCAGTCCGCGCAGAGCCTGCTGACCGACCTGGTCTCGGGGGTCGTACCGGCCCGGCAGCTGCTGCCGCGGGCGCGGGCGGCCGGGCTGCCGGTCAACCGGCGCACCTTCGTCCCGCTGGTGGTGCGGGACATCGCGCCCGCGGGACTCGACCGGGTGCTGCGGATGCTGGGGCTCGCCGGGCTCGTCGCCGAACTCGCCGACGGGGCCACCGCGGTGCTGCTGAGCCTCGCCCGGGACCAGGACGCGCAGGCGCTCACCGCGCACTTCGCGGCCCGGCTGCGGTCCGAGTCCGGCCGCAGCCGGGCCGTGGTCGCCGCGGCCGGGCCGCGGACCGTCTGGGACGAGGTGCCCGCCGGGCTGCGCGAGGCCCGGCACGTCGCCGACGCCGTGACCGGCTCCTCGGCCGCCCTCGACCTCCCGGACGTCGTCCGGCTCAGGGACGTCCATCTGCGCGGCCTGATCCGGCTCCTGCGGGACGATCCACAGGTGCAGTCCTTCGCGGAGCGGGAGCTGGACGGGCTGCTGAGCGGCACCGACCGGGACCTGCTGAACGTCCTGCGGACCTATCTCGCCACCGGCCGCAACAAGTCCCGCACCGCCCAGCTGCACCATGTCTCCCGGCCGGCGCTCTACCGCCGGCTGGAGGCGATACAGGCCCGGCTGGGCGTCGACCTCGACGACTTCGAACAGGCGGCCTCGGTGCACATCGCGCTCCTCGCGCACGACGCGCAACACGGCTGACACCCTGAAAACGCTGAACGACCTGCGAAAACGGCGGTGAAACATGGCCCCGAGGCAACGTGACACGGTGGCACGCCACACCCTCGCAGACGTGACACGCTGCCACTCAACCCGCATCCCCGGACTTCCTAGGCTCACCGGACACCGAGCGACCGGAGGTCCCGATGAGCCAAGTGATCCGTGCCGCCCTCTTCCAGACCGCCTGGACCGGCGACAAGGAGTCGATGATCCAGGTCCACGAGCAGGCGGTCCGCGACGCGGCCGCGCAGGGTGCCCGCGTCCTGTGCTTCCAGGAGCTGTTCTACGGGCCGTACTTCTGCCAGGTCCAGGACAAGGCGTTCTACGAGTACGCCGAGCAAATCCCCGAGGGCCCGACCGTGCGCCGCTTCCAGGCGCTGGCCCGGGAGTGCGGCATCGTCCTCGTCCTGCCCATGTACGAGGAGGAGCAGCCCGGCGTCCTCTACAACACCGCGGCCGTGATCGACGCGGACGGCAAGTACCTCGGCAAGTACCGCAAGACCCACATCCCGCAGGTCGAGGGCTTCTGGGAGAAGTTCTACTTCCGCCCGGGGAACAGCGGCTGGCCGGTCTTCGAGACGGCCGTCGGCAGGATCGGCGTCTATATCTGCTACGACCGGCACTTCCCGGAGGGTTGGCGGGCGCTGGGCCTCGGCGGTGCCCAGATCGTCTTCAACCCGTCGGCCACCTCGCGCGGCCTGTCCCGCTATCTGTGGCAGCTGGAGCAGCCGGCCGCGGCGGTGGCCAACGAGTACTTCGTCGGCGCGATCAACCGGGTCGGCGTCGAGGACCTCGGCGGCAACGACTTCTACGGGACGACGTACTTCGTCGACCCGGAGGCCCAGTTCGTCGGCGAGGTGGCGAGCGACAAGGAGACCGAACTCGTCGTGCGCGATCTGGACCTGGCCAAACTGCGCGAGGTCCGCGACCGCTGGCAGTTCTACCGGGACCGGGCGCCGGGCGCCTACGGGCCGCTGACGGCTCCGTAACGGGCGTCGGCCTCCCCCGCGTGCCGGTAGGGGCGCGGGGCCGTGCCCGCGGTGCGGCCACGGGGACACGCGCCCGGCCGTCCGCCCGCGACCCGCGCTTTTCACGACCGCCGTCAACGCCAGGAGAGGCACCATGAGCAGCCGTACCGTCATCCGCGGCGGACTCGTCGTCACCGCGTCCGACGAGATCCACGCCGACGTCCTGATCGAGGACGGCCGCATCGCCGCCCTCGCGGCCTCCGGCACCGAGGCGGCCCGCGCCTTCACCGCCGACCGGACCATCGACGCCACCGGGAAGTACGTCATCCCGGGCGGGGTCGACGCCCACACCCACATGGAGCTGCCGTTCGGCGGCACCCACGCCTCCGACACCTTCGAGACCGGCACCCGGGCCGCCGCCTGGGGCGGTACGACGACGATCGTCGACTTCGCCGTGCAGAGCGTCGGCCACACGCTGCGCGAGGGCCTGGACGCCTGGCACGCCAAGGCCGAGGGCAACTGCGCGATCGACTACGGCTTCCATCTGATCGTCTCCGATGTGAACCCCAGGACGCTGAAGGAGATGGACCTGCTGGTGGAGGAGGGCGTGACCTCCTTCAAGCAGTTCATGGCCTACCCGGGCGTCTTCTACAGCGACGACGGCCGGATTCTGCGCGCCATGCAGCGCGCCGCCGACAACGGCGGGCTGATCATGATGCACGCCGAGAACGGCATCGCGATCGACGTCCTGGTCGAGCAGGCCCTCGCCCGCGGCGAGACCGACCCCCGCTACCACGGCGAGGTCCGCAAGGCCCTGCTGGAGGCCGAGGCCACCCACCGAGCCATCCGGCTCGCCCAGGTCGCCGGGGCGCCGCTGTACGTCGTGCACGTCTCCGCGCAGGAGGCGGTCGCGGAACTGACCAGGGCCCGCGACGAGGGGCTGAACGTCTTCGGCGAGACCTGCCCCCAGTACCTGTTCCTGTCGACCGACAACCTCGCCGAACCCGGCTTCGAGGGCGCCAAGTACGTCTGCTCCACCCCGCTGCGCCCCCGGGAGCACCAGGCGGCGCTGTGGAAGGGGCTGCGCACCAACGATCTCCAGGTCGTCTCCACCGACCACTGCCCCTTCTGCTTTGTGGGCCAGAAGGAGCTGGGCCGGGGTGACTTCTCGAAGATCCCCAACGGGCTGCCGGGGGTGGAGAACCGGATGGATCTGCTGCATCAGGGTGTGGTGGACGGGCATATTTCGCGCCGTCGGTGGATCGAGATCGCGTGCGCGACGCCGGCGCGGATGTTCGGCCTGTACGGGAAGAAGGGGACGATCGCGCCGGGTGCGGATGCGGACGTCGTGATCTATGACCCGCGTGCGGCGCAGACGCTGTCGGCGCAGACGCATCACATGAATGTGGACTACTCGGCCTACGAGGGCAAGCGCGTGACGGGCCGGGTGGAGACGGTGTTGTCGCGCGGTGAACTGGTCATCACGGAGCGGGAGTTCACCGGCCGTGCCGGGCACGGGGTGTACACGCCGCGGGGGACGTGCCAGTACCTGGACTAGCCGGACCGGCCATGGGCGTGGAGTCGGCGGCACGGCTGCTTGCGGCGTCAGCGTGGCGAGGCTCGGTGTGTGTGGACCGTTCAGCGGTTCGCAGTGGACTTGCGGACCACGTGTTGGGCACTTGAACAGCAAGGGGAACATCATGGACTTTGGACTTGTGCTGCAGACCGACCCGCCGGCCTCCGGGGTCGTGGACCTGATGAAGCGGGCGGAAGCGGCAGGCTTCACGCATGGGTGGACGTTCGACTCGTGCGTGCTGTGGCAGGAGCCGTTCGTCATCTACAGCCGCATCCTCGCGGAGACCGAGCGCCTGATCGTCGGCCCGATGGTGACCAACCCGGGCACCCGGACCTGGGAGGTCACCGCCTCCACCTTCGCGACGCTGAATGACATGTACGGCAACCGGACCGTGTGCGGCATCGGCCGCGGCGACTCGGCGATGCGGGTCGCGGGCCGTACCCCGAACACGCTCGCCCGGCTCAGTGGCGCGATGAAGGTGATCAGGGCGCTGGGGCGGGGCGAGGAAGCCGACCTCGGCGGCACCGTCGTCCGGTTCCCGTGGGTGCGTCCCGGGGCCGAAGTCCCGGTGTGGATGGCCGCGTACGGGCCCAAGGCCCTGAAGATGACCGGCGAGGAGGCCGACGGCTTCATCCTGCAACTCGCCGACCCGTTCCTCACGGAGTGGATGGTCAAGGCGGTACGGGACGCGGCGGTGGCGGCGGGCCGTTCGGCGGACGAGGTGAAGATCTGTGTCGCCGCGCCCGCGTACGTGACCGACGACGACTCGCCCGAGGCCCTCGCCCACGCGCGCGAGCAGTGCCGCTGGTTCGGTGGCATGGTCGGCAACCACGTCGCCGACCTGGTCGCCAAGTACGGCGCCCACTCGGGGATGGTGCCGGACGAGCTGACCGAGTACATCAAGGCGCGTGAGGGCTACGACTACGCGCACCACGGCCGCTCGGGAAACCCGGACACGGCGTTCGTGCCGGACGAGATCGTCGACCGCTTCTGTCTGATCGGCCCGGCCTCCGCGCATGTCGAAAAGCTGCGTGCGCTGCGGGAGTCGGGCGTCGACCAGTTCGCGGTGTACGCGATGCACGACGCGAAGGAGAAGGTGATCGAACAGTACGGCCGGGCGGTGATCCCGGTGCTGAACGCATGACCCGCGGCTTGGCCCCGACAGCAACGCACCAACACGGCACGGCAGTTCACGGCATCTGCACAGTCGTCGTCCCTCGTTCCCGTCCCTAGAACGGACTGCTGCCCATGACCGACACCGCCCCACCCCGCATACCCGACCCGGCCATCGAGCTGGCCGGCGACGCCTACCCGGCCGGCAGCCGCTACGCCAACGACGACCTGCGCCCCGTCCCCCTCGCCGAACGCCGCTGGACCACCTACAACTTCGTGGCCCTGTGGATCGGCATGGCCCACTGCATCCCGTCCTGGACGCTCGCTTCCGGACTGGTGGCCCTGGGCATGGACTGGAAACAGGCCGTCCTCACGATCGCGCTCGCCAATGTGATCGTGCTGCTCCCGATGCTGCTCACCGGCCACGCGGGACCCAAGTACGGCATACCCTTCCCGGTCCTGGCCCGCGCCTCCTTCGGCATCCGCGGCGCGAACCTGCCCGCGATGGTGCGGGCGGCGGTGGCCTGCTGCTGGTTCGGCATCCAGACGTGGATCGGCGGCCAGGGCATCTTCATCCTCCTGGGGAAGATCTTCGGCGGCTGGACGGACGCCGCGAAGATCGGCGGCTACCCGTGGACCCTGTGGCTCTGCTTCGTGATCTTCTGGGTGCTCGAACTGGCCATCATCTACCGGGGAATGGACACCCTGCGCCGGTTCGAGAACTGGGCGGCACCGTTCGTCCTCGTCGGCGCGGTGGTGCTCCTGGTCTGGATCGCGAACAAGGCGGGCGGTTTCGGTCCGCTGCTGCACGAGCCGTCGAAGGTCGGCTGGGGCGCGGACTTCTGGGAGGTCTTCTTCCCGGGCCTGATGGGCATGATCGGCTTCTGGTCCACCCTCAGTCTCAACATCCCGGACTTCACCCGCTTCGGAAAGGGGCAGCGGGCACAGGTCTGGGGCCAGGCCCTCGGCCTGCCGACCACCATGACCCTCTTCGCGCTGATGTCGGTCCTGGTGACGGCCGGTTCGGAGAAGGTCTACGGGGTGGCGATCTGGGACCCGGTCGAGCTGGCCGGCAAGACCGACAACGTCTTCGGCCTGCTCTTCGCGCTCATCACGGTCTTCGTGGCGACGATCAGCGTGAACATCGCGGCGAACGTGGTCTCACCCGCGTACGATCTCGCGAACCTCGCCCCGAAGATCATCAACTTCCGTACGGGCGCGATCATCACGGGCATCGTGGGCGTCCTGGTGATGCCGTGGAAGCTGACCTCCACGCCCGAGCTGTACATCTTCACATGGCTGGGTGTGGTGGGCGGACTGCTCGGCACGGTGGCGGGCATTCTCATCGCGGACTACTGGATCATCCGGCGGACCGTGCTGCACCTCGCCGACCTATACCTGGAAGGCGGGCGGTACTGGTACTCGGGCGGCTGGAACTGGCGGGCCGTCGTCGCCTTCGCGGTCGGCGGTGTGCTGGCGGTCGGTGGCTCGTACTCCACGCTGGACGAGAAGGGGAACAAGGCAGGACCCTTCCCGACCGACGGCATCATCCCCTTCCTCAAACCGCTCGCCGACTACGGGTGGGCCGTGGGACTGGGAGCCTCGCTCGTCGTCTACGTCCTACTGATGGCCGGAGGACGAAAGCGGACCTGATGAGCGTACGGGGGCGGCTGGAATTGGCGGGCGGTGGTGGCCTTCCTGGCCGGCGGCGCCGACTTCACACCGCTGATCGACGGCCGCCCCGTCCCGGCGCTGTCCTCGCTGGCCGACTACGGCTGGGCGGTGGGCCTGGGTACGTCGATGGCGGTCTGCCTGGCCCTGATGCTGCCGCGTGGAAGGCGCCCCGAGGAGCCCGTCGACTGAGCCCGTCGGCTGGGAACGCCGACCGAGCCCGTGGGCTGAGCCCGTCGGCTCGCGCGGGTTGCCGGACCGAACTCGCCCGAGGCGTTGGTGCTTTCGGGTGCGGGACGAGGTGTCGGCGGTGCCGACGGGCTAACGCTCCGGCAGACCACCGCGTACACCTACGCTGACAGTGACAGGTGTCGGCCGGACTGGATCTGCGGTCCGGCCCGCACCGGCCGCGACCGTCGGCCGGGCCGCGTCGTGCGGCACCGGGGCCGTCAGCTCTTCCCCGTGCCGTCCTGCAACGCGGACACGGCCGCCTTCGCCGTCTTGATGGCGCCCTTGTTGATCTCGTCCGTGGCGGGCGCCTTCTTCGTCTCGAAGTCGCTGCCGTTGTAGGTGACGATCACCAGGGCGTTGGCGGCACGCACCACGACCATGCCCTCGCGGGTCTCCTGCTTGTTCTCGGTGGTGAGGTTGACCACCGAATAGCCGACGTCGCCGACACCCGGAACATCCCCTCCGCCGCTCTTCTCCGAGACCCGCTGCTCATATTCCTTCTGTGCCGCTTTGCCCGACTCGGTGATCTCGTAGGAGACGTCGAGCCAGCGGTAGTCGTACCCCTTGAGCGCGTTCCAGGAGCAGGTGCGGCGCAGCTTCGGGTCCGTCGACGGGATCTCCTTGCCGGCCGTCCTGGCGCCCGGCACCAGCGAGGTGACGGTCCCCTTGGGGACGCTGCCGCAGGGCGCGGGCGCGGCGGCGTACGTCTTCGACACGGCCGTCGCGGACGGCACCGAGGGCGATGTCAGGTCGGCCGCCTTCTGCTCCGTCCGGTGCTCCGCCTTCGGTGCCGCGGCGAACGGACCGGACGTCAGCGCCCAGCCGGCCACCGCGAGCACGGCGACCGGCGACAGACGTGCGGTGAGGGTGAGCGGCAGAGGAAGTTGACGCACGGCGCACTTCTCGTGGGGGGAGGGGAGTGCGGACGGGGCCCACACTGCGGGACGCCAGTGTCACACGACCGGCTGGGAGGCGGAAGTGCCGATTCACGCCGTGTCCGCGCCGCGACGACGCAGCTCCAAGAGGTCCGGACGAATCGTGCGCATCAGGGTCCGCACAGCCGCGCGGGATGGCGGATCACGCGGCGGGCCGCCGACGGCGGAACCGGATATTCGTCTGGATTCCACCCGTGATGCACCGAACCGGTGGGGAATGTCAGCGCCGCATGCTCTCATGGAGACATGATCGAAGACACGAAGACCCGGGAGTGCCCCCTGGACGAAGACCTCGGCGACGACCTCGGCGAAGACCGTGGGGGAGCCCGCGGCGCGGACCTCGCGGCAGATCTCGGGGCGGCCCTTCCGGCGGATTTCCTCTCCCGTCACGCGGCCGATGTGGAGGACGCGATCCGCACGGCCGCGGCGACCGAGATCCTGCCCCGCTTCCGCCGACTCGCCGACCACGAGGTCGACCAGAAGAGCGGGCCGCACGACCTGGTGACGGACGCCGACCGGCTGGCGGAGCGCTACCTCACCGGGGTGCTCGCCGCTCTCCTGCCCGGCTCCGTCGTCGTCGGCGAGGAGGCGGTCCACGCCGACCCGACGACGTACGAGGCGATATGCGGCGAAGCGCCGGTGTGGATCGTCGATCCGGTCGACGGCACCCGCCAGTTCGTGCACGGCGACCCCGGCTTCTGCACGCTCGTCGCGCTCGTCCACCGCGGTGTCCTGCTCGCCTCATGGACGTACGCGCCGGCCCTCGACCGGTTCGCCACCGCCGTACGGGGTCGGGGTGCCTTCCTCGACGGTGAGCGGCTCCTCGCGGGCTCGCCCGCGGCCGACCGGGAGCTGCGGATCGCCACCTCCCACCCGGACTACACGACCGACGAGCAGAAGCGCGCGCTGCTCGGACTGTGGGCGGACGGCGTCGCGCCGCGCCCCTGCGGCTCCGCGGGCCTGGAGTATCTCGCGGTCGCCCGGGGCGAGTTGGACGCCACGGCGTTCTCCTGGGAGGCGGCCTGGGACCATGCGGCGGGCCTGCTCCTGGTCGAGGAGGCGGGCGGCGCCCACCGCACGCTCAGCGGCGAACCGTTCCGCGTCACGGGCGGCAACGCCCTGCCGTTCACCGCGGCGCGCGACGCGGCCACGGCCGACCGGGTACGCCAGCTGCTGCGTGGCGTCGGCTGAGCCGCAGGAAGGACCCCGGAGGCTGCGGGCCGGGCTGCCTGCGTCCGCCCGTCTCCGCCCCGCGCCGTCGGGGTTGTCAGTGCCCCGGCATATGCTGAACCTGAGTGGCCATCGGCTGACGAAGGAGTCCGAAGGTGCCGTCGATGCTCGATGCGGTCGTGGTGGGAGCGGGGCCGAACGGATTGACGGCTGCCGTGGAGCTGGCCCGCCGCGGTTTCTCCGTGGCGCTGTTCGAGGCCCGTGACACGGTGGGCGGCGGAGCCCGCACCGAAGAACTCACCCTGCCCGGCTTCCGCCACGACCCCTGTTCGGCCGCGCACCCCCTCGGGATCAACTCACCCGCCTTCCGCGCCCTCCCCCTGCAGCGGTACGGCCTGGAGTGGCTGCACCCCGCCCTGCCCATGGCCCACCCGTTCCCGGACGGCACGGCCGCCGTGCTGGCCCGGTCCGTCGCGCAGACGGCCGCCTCGTTCGGGCCGCGTGACGCGGGCACGTACCGCAGGCTGGTCGCGCCGTTCCTGTCCAAGTGGGACACCCTGGCCCGTGACTTCATGTCCCTGCCGCTGACCGCGCTCCCGCGTGACCCGGTCACCCTCGCCCGCTTCGGCCTCGTCGGCCTGCCGCCGTCGAGCTGGCTGCTGCGCCGCTTCCGTGACGAGCGGGCCCGGACCCTCTTCGCCGGGCTCGTCGCCCATGTCATGGCGCCGCTCGACGGCTTCGCCACCGGCGCCGTCGGCCTGATCTTCGCTCTCGCCGCGCATGCCCGAGGCTGGCCGGTGGCCCGCGGCGGATCCCAGTCGATCTCCGACGCCCTCGCCGCTTACCTGAAGGACCTCGGCGGCAGCGTCCACACCGACTACGAGATCAAGCGGCTGGACGACCTGCCGCCCGCGCGGGCGTATGTCTTCGACACCTCGCCCACCGCCCTGGCCCGCATCGCCGGCTTCGGCAGCCACTACGCGGGCTACCGCTACGGCCCCGGCGTCTTCAAGATCGACTATGCCCTCGACGGGCCGGTGCCCTGGACCGCGCCCGAGGCGCGCTCCGCCGGGACCGTGCAGATCGGCGCGAACACCGCGGAGATCGACACCGCCCTGCGTGCGCCGACCCGGGAGGGCCGGGCCCCCGACCGACCGTTCCTGATCACCGTGCAGCCCAGCGTCGCCGACCCGACCCGGGCACCGGCCGGCCGGCATGTCTTCTGGGCGTACGGACATGTGCCCAGCGGCTGGACCGGTGATCTCACCGACGCCATCGAGCGCCAGTTGGAGCGGTTCGCCCCCGGCTTCCGTGACCGCGTCCTCGCCCGCGCCACCGCCGGCCCGCGCGAACTGGTCGCACGCAACGCCAACTACATCGGCGGTGACATCGCCTGCGGCGCGGTCTCCGGCCTGCAACTCCTGCTGCGTCCGAAACCGTCCCTGTTCCCGTACCACACCCCGCATCCCGCGGTCTTCATCTGCTCGTCGGCCACCCCGCCGGGCCCGGGCGTGCACGGCATGTCGGGGCACAATGCGGCGAAGGCCGTGTGGCGGAGGTTGAGACAGCCATGACCACCATCACCCTCGTGCAGGGGGACATCACCCGGCAGACCGCCGACGCGATCGTCAACGCGGCCAACTCCTCGCTCCTGGGCGGCGGAGGCGTGGACGGGGCGATCCACCGGCGCGGCGGCCCCGCCATCCTCGAAGAGTGCCGCAAGCTCCGTGCCTCGCGGTACGGCAAGGGCCTGCCCACCGGCCGCGCGGTCGCCACGACGGCCGGCGACCTGGACGCCCGCTGGGTCATTCACACGGTGGGCCCGCGTTTCACCCACGAGGAGGACCGCTCGGAGTTGCTGGCCTCCTGTTACCGGGAGTCGCTGCGGGTCGCGGACGAGATCGGTGCCCGTACGGTCGCGTTTCCCGCCGTCTCCGCCGGTATCTACGGGTGGCCGTTGGAGGATGCGGCCCGGATCGCGGTGGAAACGGTGCGGGCCACGGACACGGCGGTCGAGGAGGTTCGATTCGTGCTCTTCGACGAGCGGGCGTACGGGGCGTTCGCCGCGCAGCCTCGCTGACGGAACCGCGGTTCGGCGTCGGAACCGCGGTTCGGCGTCGGAATCGCGAGCGCCCGGACGGTTCTGACGGTGTCCGCACCCCTGAAAGACATCTACCGGACGGCGAGAGGGAGTTCATTCCTGCCCCTTCGTCGGAAATGTGTTGTCGTCGCCGGGGCCGGTCGGCAAGGCTGGCAGGATGAGCGGAACGATCTCTTACGCGTGGCGCGACCCCATCACCGACGAGGAAATGGTCGACCTCGTCCGGTCCCATAACGGCAATGCCGTGGCGGGCTGGTGGCCCAAGGTCATGGAACACAGTCTCGGCTGGGTGGGCGCCCGTGACGGCGAGGGAGTCCTCGTCGGATTCGTGAACGTGGCCTGGGACGGCGTGGACCACGCCTTCCTGATCGACACAAAGACCCGGGGCTCGTACCAGCGGCGCGGTATCGGAACGGCACTTGTCCGGCTCGCGGTGGTCCATGCGCGCGCGGCGGGCTGCGAGTGGCTGCACGTCGACTTCGATCCCGAGCTGCGCGACTTCTACTTCGATGCCTGCGGTTTCCGGGCGACGGACGCGGGACTGATCCACCTGCACTCCGTCGACGACGGGCGGCCGTCGTGATGAGGGGGCCGACGAACGCTCACGCGAGCCCGCGGGCGCCGGGGAGTTCGCATCGACCCCCACCGCGCACTTGCGTGCGGATGATGGACCGGAACTCCCCGGCGCCCGCTCGGGTCGCTACTTCTTGTGGCAGCCCCACTTGCCGTTGACCTTCTTGTAGTGCTCACCCTTGGGGCACTTCTTGTGTTTCGGGGTCTTCGTGGGGTGCGGTGTGGGTGCGTTGTGACTGTCCGCCACTGTGGCGTTCGCCGGTGCTGCGAAGGCGGTACCCGTAGAGGCCACCGCTGCTCCGCTGGCGAGCATGCCCGCGGCGGCACTGGCGGCCAGAGCGCGTATGATCCTGTTTCGCATGATCGGCAGCCTTTCTTTGTCGGCGTCACTGCCTCTCGGTTCGATTCTTGGCACCGCTCCCCGTGGTTCGCATCTCGATCACGAAGTGGAATTCGGATATGTGGCGCGAAATACCCGCTATTTCCCGGGCGCAGGCGCGGAATGAGAGCCGCGACAAGCCCTGTTGCATCGCGCTGTAAACACCCGCGAGTGGTGTGCGACAGGGTGTGAGACGCGGTGTGCGACAGGGTGTGAGATGCGGTGTGAGGCAGCCGCTCGGCAAGGGCCGAACGGCCCCCGATCCGCCCCCCGAGACCCTGGCCCGCTCCGCTCCTGCCCGAGAGGATTGACTGCCTTCGCCGGCGATGGCCCGGCGAAGCCGCAACGCACACGGTGACGGGCAGTCGGCTCGGCTCGGCCAGAGAGGAAGCCTCAAGTGATCGCTGTCGTGGGACACCCCGATCTCACCGCGCCCACGCTGACGATGCTGGAGGAGGCGCTGTGCCGTCGGCTGGCGGGCCTGGCGCAGGCGGGACGGACCGGACTGGTCCGGGTGGGGCAGGGGCTGCCCGTTGCCTTCGGCCGCGCCGCGCGGAAGGCGGGACTGGCGCTGGTGACCGTCCTGCCCGCCAGGAACGGGGTCCCCGCGGTGCTGGAGGAGCACGACCGCAGAGCCGCCGGGGAGTTGCTGTTGCTGTCGGATCAGGTGCGGCTGCTGGAGTACGACCCCGTCGACCGCAGCGCGTGCGTGGGCGCCGACGAGAGTCTGCTGCTCACCTGCTGCCGTCTGGTGGCGGTATGGGACGGCTCACCGTCCAACGGCCGTGACGCCACCGCCCACTTGGTGGCCTACGCGCGCAGCAGCGGCATCGACGTGGAGGTGTTCTGGCCCGCCGGGGCGGCACGCCAACACCCCTGACGCCGCTGGACGATGGGAAGTCCGAGCCGCCGGTCCGCGCGGAACGGACCGTGCGGAGCGGGCCGATCGACCTGCGGTGCTCACCGGTGGGGCGGAGCGGGCGGCCGACGACGGCGCTGATCGCGGGTTCGCCGCCGAGCCGCTCGAAGCGGACCGGACGAAGTCGTACGGCACCGACTCTTCTCGGGGTGTGACCCCGCCGCCGGATCCGGGCCGCCGGATGCGTCACCGCGAGTTCCGGGCGGACGCAATCCAACTCTCAGTGTGCGGCGTACCTCCTACGAGAAACGATGGGAGGAACGCCATGACAGTCTTCGGTCATCTCTTCCCCAGCAGGAACGGGGACCACGGCGGGCACGGTGGGCACGGCGGCCACGGGGACCATGGCGGTCACGGCGACCACCGTGACCACGGCCGGGACCGACGGGACGAGGACAGGGACCGCGGTCACGGCCGCGACCACGACCACCGCTCCAATTACTGAGAGTGAGGGAAGGCTGAGTGGGTCGGTGACCGGGGGAGCCGGCCCGCTTCGCCGTCCGACTGCGACGGAGCGGTGCCATGACGCGGGTCCTCCGGCAGGTTCTGCGGGAACTGCTCTCGGCGAGCGGGGAGCGGGACCCCGCCGCCGTGGTCGCGCTCGCGCCGCGGCTGTCCCCGCGTGAGGTGTTCCGGCGCTTCTGGCCCTACACGCGGGGCCGCAGGCGCTGGCTCGCCCCCCTTCTGCTGCTCAGCCTGATCGGTCCGGCCGTCGACGGTGCCGAACTGTGGCTCTTCAAGACGGTGATCGACGATGCGCTCGTGCCGCGCGATCCGCGGCCCTTTCTCTGGATCGCGCCCGCCTATCTGGGGCTCATCGTCGTCTCCGGCATCCTCGGCTTCGCCGACGATGTGACGTCCACCTGGGTCGGCGAACGTTTCCTGCTGTCGCTGCGCCGCGATGTGTTCCGGCACGTCCAGGGGCTGTCACTCGGGTTCTTCGAACGGCGGCGGCTCGGCGATGTGCTGTCCCGGGTGACGGGTGACGTGGACGCCGTCGAGACGCTGCTGCTCTCGGGCGTGGCGGACGGCCTCTACCACATGGTCCGGCTGGGCGTCTTCCTCGGCCTGCTCTGCTACCTCCGCTGGGATCTGACCCTGCTCGCCCTGGCCGTCGTACCGCTGTTCTGGCGAGTGGCCCGGCACTTCTCCCGGCTGATCGGGGAGGCGTCCCGGGAGCGCAGGCGGCGCAGCGGCTCGCTCAGCGCGGTCGCCGAGGAGACGCTGGGCAATGTGGCCCTGGTCCAGGCGTACAACCGGCAGGGCTGGGAGGAGCGCCGCTTCGAGCGCGAGAACCTCGGCAGGTTCCACGCGGCGATGGCGTCGGCGCGGATCGGGGCCCTCTACTCGCCGCTCGTCGAGGTCATCGAGGTGTCGGGCATCCTCGCCGTGCTCGGTCTCGGCACCTGGAAGCTGGCGCAGGGTCAGCTCACGTTGGGCGGGCTGCTGCTCTTCCTGGCGCTGATCGGCAAGCTCTACGGCCCGGTCAGCGACCTGTCCGGCCTCGCCACCACCTTCTACACGGCCTCCGCCGCCGCGGAACGGATCCTCGAACTGCTGGACCAGCGGCCCCAGGTCGTCGACGCCGCCGACGCCCGGCGGATCGGCCGGGCGCGGGGCGACATCGAGTTCGACGGCGTCTGCTTCCGCTACCCCGGTACCTCCCGCCAGGCGCTGTCCGACGTGTCCTTGCATGTCGCCCCGGGCGAGATCCTCGCCCTGGTCGGGGCCAGCGGGGCCGGCAAGTCCACGGCGGCCAAGCTGCTCCTGCGGTTCTACGCCCCCGACCGGGGCGCCATCCGGCTGGACGGGACCGATCTGGGCGAGCTGCGGCTGACCGACGTACGGGAGAACGTCGCGGTGGTCCTTCAGGAAACCCTCGTCCTGCACGGCACGGTGCGCGAGAACATCGCCTATGGACGGCTGGGGGCGACGGACGCGGAGATCGTCGCGGCGGCCAGGGCGGCGGACGCGCACGAGTTCATCCGGTCGCTCCCCGAGGGCTACGACACACTGGTCGGACAGCGCGGCCGGATGCTGTCCGGCGGTCAGCGGCAGCGCCTGGCGATCGCGCGCGCGATGATCCGGGACGCGCCGGTACTGCTCCTGGACGAGCCGACCAGCGGCCTCGACGTCGAGTCCGGGCTGCGGATCATGGGCCCGTTGCGGCGCCTCATGGCGGGCCGGACGACCGTCGTCATCTCGCACAACCTTCTCACCGTCCGTGACGCCACCCGGATCGTGGTCCTCGATCACGGCCGGGTCGTCGAGTCCGGTACCCACGACGACCTGCTGGCGCGTCGCGGCGCATACGCCCGGCTGCACCGGCTGACCGCCGCCCGCAGCCCGGCCCGGCCGGACCTCGCACCGCACGGCGCGCTGCCGTCATGCCCCGAGCATCACCCGCTCGGCCCGGTTCTGTGAGGCGCCCCGCTCAGGATCTGCTCGGCATCGCGCCGGGCCGTGTCGCTACGACTGGTCGCCCGCCGTGACGTGCGCGGTGGCGAGCACCGTGCCGTCGGTCGAGGTCAGCTGGGCGCCGGAGACCTTCCCGGGGTCGATCATGGCCGGGCTGCCCCAGTATCCGGTTCCGTCGTGCTTCAGGGCGAAGGTGCCCACGCGTACGGTGCTCCCGTCCTTGTGCACCAGCAGACAGGTCACCTTGCCGTCGCGCGGAGCACCCGCGCCGGCCAGGTCGACGGCCATGTAGATCCAGCCGGGCCTGCCCGGGTGGGCGTAGATCTCGCCGACCGTCTTTCCGTGCGCCACGACCGAGGACAGGTCTCCCGACAGCATGCCGCCGTTGGTCCCGGCCGTGGGGGCGGAGCCGACCACGACGTCCTCGATCGCCGTGCCGACCGCCCAGCCGCCGAATCCGACGGCCAGGACGAGCGTGGCCGCGACGGCGGCGAGCCGTACCCGAATCCGCCTGCGGCCGCCCGGGAACGCGGCGGCGGCACGCATCGGCGGACGCCGCTCCCGCGCCGCCGTGGTCAGCCTCCGCGCCACGCGCTCCTCGAACCCCACCGGCGGCTCGCTGCCGGGCAGCAGCCCGATCAGCCGGTCGCTCACCGAGGTCAGTTCCTCGACGTACTTCCGGCACTCCGCGCACCTGTCCAGATGGGCGACCGCATCCGCCCGTTCCCGGCCGGGCAGTACGCCCAGAGCCAGCTCGGCGCCGATCTCCCGCAGCTTCTGGCAGGTCACGTCACTGGCCATCGTCGCCTCGCTTCGAGGATGCGAGTGAGGTCCGCAGCTTGCCCATCGCCGTCCTGATGCGCGTCTTGGCGGTACCCAGCGGGATCCTCTCCCAGTCGGCGATCTGCTGGGCCGTCATTCCGTAGATGCCCGCCATCACCAGCGCGCGGCCCTGCTCCCGCGGCAGCTGAGCCACCGCGGCCCGCAGCCGGGTCGACGCCTCGTCGGCCAGCGCGTACTGCTCCGGAGTCGTGCTGACGGCACCGAGGACCGCGTCCAGGTCCTCGGGCGCCACCGGCTCCGGCCGCCGCGCCCGGATGGCGTCGATGGCCAGGTTGCGGGCGATGGTGGTCAGCCAGGTCGACACGGAACCACGGCGCGCGTCATAGACCTGGGCATGACGCCACGCACGCTCGAACGTCTGCTGGGCGACGTCCTCGGCGAGCTGCGGGTCCCCGGTGACGGCGACGGCGACACCGAAGACCGTGTGCTGGAACCTGCGTACGAAGGTGACGGCCAACTCTGGATCACCCGTGGCCAACCCGGACAGCAGGGCCTCGTCCGGGAGGCGTCCCGCAGAGAACCGGTATCTCTGCATATCCATACGTACGGTGCGCCCTCGGCGAGAGATTGCATGGCCACCGCGGCGACCACGGCCACCCTGGAAGATCACATTCCTCGTCTCCCTCTGTGACTCAGGACGAGCGGGTGCGGTGCAGCGCGACCATGGTCACGTCATCGCTCAGGCCCCGGCCCACGTACCGCCGCAGGTCGCTGTGGATGGCGCTGAGCAGCGCCTCGGGCGCCAGCCTCGCCCAACCGGGAAGCCGCTCCGCG
Organism: Streptomyces sp. NPDC004752; assembly: GCF_053601275.1. Classification (NCBI taxonomy): domain Bacteria; kingdom Bacillati; phylum Actinomycetota; class Actinomycetes; order Kitasatosporales; family Streptomycetaceae; genus Streptomyces; species Streptomyces sp. NPDC004752. The sequence goes on from NZ_JBSGBN010000007.1 coordinate 41,944, forward strand.
AGGGGGTAGAAGTCACCGGCCCGGTTGCGGGCCTCGATGACACCGTCGGTGTACAGCAGCAAGGTGGCGCCGGGCGGGAAGTCCACCGTCTCCACGGGCGGATACGCGCTGTCGAGATCGCCCAGGCCGAGCGGCGGCGCGCAGGACCCGGGATCGAGCACGGTGACCTGCCCGTGGTCGATGAGAAGGGGCGGCGGGTGGCCGAAGTTGATCATGAACGTGGGTCCGTCGCCCTTCTCCGGCACCTCGAGCACCACGGCGGTGACGAACTCCTCCAGGGCGAGGGCGGCGCTCGCGCTGTCCTGCTGGGCCGCCGTGGCGTCCCGCAGGTCCTCCCTGAAGTCCTCTTCGAGGTCGGTGACCATGGCGTGCAGCGGTCCGCGCCGGCGGACGCAGCGGCGGAACGCGCTCAGCACGTAGCTCGCGGTCTCCACCGCCGCGAGGCCCTTGCCGTGCGCGTCGCCGATCAGGATCCGGACCCGCCCGCCGACATCCGCGACCGCGTACAGGTCTCCGCCGACGGCGGCGTCCTCGTTGGCCGCCAGATAGACCGAGGCGAGGGAGAGGTCGCCGATGCTGGGCGGCAGGGGTTTCAGCAGCACCCGCTGGGTCACCTCGGCGACCGCGCGGGTGCGGGCCAGCTCGTCCTCGCGGCGCTCCCGGATCCAGCTGGCACCCACGGCGCCCATGCAGATCAGCACCAGTGCGGTGAGCTGGACCCAGAAGTTCGCGGTGCCCAGCGCCAGATTCCCGGCCGCCGCCAGCACCACACAGGGAATGGTGATCGCGACGACGGCGACCACTCCGAGCGGTGTGCAGAACACCGCGGCCAGCGCGGGCGCCCCCACCATCAGGGAACCCAGCCCGATGGACCGGCTCACCGTCTGGTCCACCACCAGCAGTACGACGGGCATCGACATCAGCCCGCCGGTGATGAGCCACGGGTGTTCGCACCTTGAGACCAACGCCATCACCTCCCGGGCTTCACTCCCGGCCGGGTTGCCCGACGGCGCCGAATCATCGCGACACCGCTCCCATAGTGACGCCCCACCCCACCCCCAAGCACCCCGAAACCCCACCCGAAACCCCCTACGGCGGCCCGCGTAGGGGCGGGGAACTGCGCGATCGGCCACGATGGTGTGGT